>JAHHRJ010000050.1 GCA_020025885.1 Butyricicoccus sp.
GGCTACGGTCAGCGAACTGAGAATCCCCTGTCTTTAGACATGGGGAGTGTCAACAAGTATATGCAGGAGAAGGAGAACAGTTATGGCTTCGTTTGCAATTACAACAGATAATAACGGCGATCTGCCGCTTACCTATCTCAAAGAACATAATATTGGGCTGATGAGTCTGACATATGCCATTGAGGGGAATACGTATGATACGTTCCATCCGATGGACAGCCATGCATTTTATGAAAAAATGCGGTCAGGTGCAATGCCGACGACTGCACAGGTCAATCCGGAAGAAGCGGGCAAGGTATTGCGTGAGGCACTGAAAGAACATGATGGAGTGCTGCATGTTGCATTTTCCTCGGGACTGAGCGGAAGCTGCCAAAGCAGTATGCTGGCAGCGGCAGAACTGCGGGAGGAGTTTCCGGACAAGCAGATCATTGTGATCGATTCGCTGTCCGCTTCTTTGGGACAGGGGCTTTTGGTGCATTACACAGTCAAGATGCGCGATGCAGGACACAGCTTAGAGGAAGTTGCAGCATGGTGTGAGGAAAATAAGCTGCATATTGCCCATTTATTTACCGTGGATGATCTGTTCCATCTGTATCGCGGTGGGCGTGTTTCTCGTACCAAGGCGTTTATTGGCTCAGCACTCAATATGAAACCGATTCTGCATGTGGACAATGAGGGAAAGCTCATTCCTGTTGGCAAGGTGCGCGGACGCAAGCACGCACTCAATGATCTTGTGAAGCGAATGGGAGAACAGATCGCAGATGATTATGATGGGATTGTCTTTATTTCCCATGGAGACTGCGAGGAAGATGCTCAATATGTGAAAGAACAGGTGAAAAATAAATTTGGCATCCAAGAAAGTCTCATTCATTTTGTGGGTCCTGCTATTGGTGCGCATTCCGGACCAGGCACTCTTGCACTGTTCTTTTTTGCAAAGGTACGATAAAAACACGTTTCACATCGGTTATAAAACAAAGGAAGATACAAATTCAGGAGGTGTATTTTATGTTTAAGAAAATACTGGCGGCAATGTTGTGTGTGTGCATTCTTGTACTTGGTGTCACTGGATGTTCTGGGCAACAGAAGAAGGAACAGTCGGAGAAAACAGAAACGGTCAGCCTATATCTGCCGGATGAACAGGCAGAGTATGTCGAAGAGACCAAAATGGAAGTGAAAATCACAGGCGAGGATGTTGCAGGCGCACTGATCGCGGCGCTGGTGGAGCAAGGTGCACTGCCGGAAGGCACAGCGGTCAAGAAGTTCTCCAAGGAAGAAAATGTACTTACGCTTGATCTCAATCAGGCATTTGCTGATGCACTGATGGAAAGCGGCACGTCAGGGGAGACCATGATACTGGCATCGATCGTTGACACATTCCTTGTTTATTATGGTGCAGCAAGCCTGACCCTGACAGCGGAAGGGCAGACACTCGAAACAGGGCATGCCATCTATGATGAGCCGTTCACACAAGTTTTTGCGGCAGCACCGATTCAATAAAAATGATTTTATCAGTGTCAGGAAAATTTTCCTGACACTGATTTTTTAAGGCAACACCGCACAATGTCATCTGCGGCGCTTTGCGAAAATTTCACGCCATAAATTCGTTGTGAATCCTTGAAATCCACCAAGGATTCCTGCGGATTCACGCCTTTTTCTGACGAGAAATTTTTCAGAAAATCGCTCTTGCTGAATTATGCGGTATTGCCTTAATGCATAAAAAATTGGCTGTCCATCATAAGAGTGAACAGCCAATTTCGATATTTGAAGAGGTGGTAAAATTATGCTTCCGTCTTCCACAAACCATGCAGGTTGCAGTAGCCGTAAGCTGCGATCACTTCGTCGTCATCTACGAGTGCAAAGGATGCCTCTGGTGCATCACCCGGCAGCAGGTTCTTACGCTGTACGCCGTTCTTGGTGTGCAGCGCAATGAAGCCGATGTTGTGCTGATCTTCCATCGGATGGGAAACCTCACCAACGGAAACCTTAACCAGATTGCCTTCAATGACCAATACTGGTACATGCTTTTCACCAGCACCATCACGAATGCTCGGGTCAAGCAGCTGCATCTTTTCGCCGCAACACAGAACCGGAACCTTGTGGTCAACGGTCTTTTCGATTACATTACCGCAGTGCTTACAAATATAAAAATTCAGTTCCATAATAAGAATCACTCCTTCTCAAACGGTTATATACAAATTGAATATGTTTATGTGTTTTGTTTTTGTATACGATCATAGTATATATTCTCTTTTATATGAGATCAACTGCAAATTTAAGCAAATATAAACATAATTTATTATGTATATTGCATAAGGATAAGGTGGCTTTTGGGAAAACAGGAGGAGCACGAAAAAGGAAGGAAAGAATTCGCGAACTTTTTGCACAATCTATTGACAAACCAAAGGGGAAGGACTATGATATACTTAATCGGAAGATTTTATTCTAGTAAAAAAGTAAAAACAGGCAATGGGGCGCTCGCCCATCGGACCAATGAAAGCGAGGGAGAACGACTATGACTCCAATCAGCAATTCGTCCAGCGACCGTTATATCCAAGAACAGATCGATATTATGACCCAGTTGCTTACACAGATGTGTGATGCTTATGCCATTGCACGTATTCGGATCCAGTTATGGAATCTGGAGTCTGAACGCGCTCGAATGCTCGCACATACAACACATTAAACTTGATTTACATGCATATCATAGAGGTATGCCAAAAAGCACGCTTTGGCGTGCTTTTTGTATGTGAAAAAAAGAAGGATATATACGATTGGAAATTTCTCCATATTGTATGAAAGAAACCAACTAGAGCACGCAAAGCATTGATTTTTTTTTGTATTTTGTGGTATGATATCAACGCAAGACATCGAACCCGTCAAATATCAAACGATAGGTTTAGATAAATCAAATTTTTTTTTGAAAAGGGGATATTGGATATGCCTAAAAGAAAACAGGCAATTTTAGAAGCCATTGAATTGTATCTTAAGAGCGAATTTCAGACAACTCCCGCAAAAGCAACCCCCTATCAGCTGCACACAGCTGTATCCCATGCCATTATGGCAGGAATTGCTGATCGCTGGTTGGGGAGCGAAGAAAAGCACCAGAATGCACGTCATGCATATTATTTCTCAGCAGAATTTTTGATGGGTCGTATGATCTACAACAACCTTTTGTGCCTTGGCATGACCGAAGAAGTCGGTCGGCTGCTTGAAAAGAATGGCGCGTCTCTGGATTCCTTTGAGGAAGTAGAAGACTGTGCACTGGGCAATGGCGGTCTGGGCCGACTGGCTGCATGCTTCCTCGATTCCGCAGCAACCTTGGATCTGCCGCTGGATGGCTATGGCATTCGTTATAAGTATGGTCTGTTTAAACAGAAGATTGAGGGCGGTTTCCAGAAGGAAGAGGCGGACGATTGGACGCGCTATGGTGATCCGTGGAGCCTGCGCCGCGAAGATGAGGCGGTTCGCGTTGAATTTGCCGATCAGACCATCGTGGCAGTTCCGTATGATATGCCAGTTATTGGTTACGGTACAGATAACATTGGCACACTGCGTCTGTGGCAGGCAGAGCCTGTGCAGGCATTTGACTTTAATCTGTTTAATGCACAGCAGTATGATGCAGCGGTTGCCGAGCGCAACCGTGCAGAGGATATTTCTCGCGTGCTGTATCCGAACGATTCCACCGATGAAGGCAAGATCCTGCGCCTCAAGCAGCAGTATTTCTTCTCTTCCGCATCTTTGCAGGATATCATCCGTAAATATAAGAAAACATATGGAAATGACTTCTCTCATTTTGCTGAAATGAATGCAATTCAGCTCAATGACACCCATCCGGTTATTTCCATTCCGGAACTCATCCGCCTGCTGACCGACATGGAAGGTCTATCCTTCGATGAGGCACTGGCGATCTGCAAGCAGGTATTCGCTTATACCAACCATACCATTCTGGCTGAGGCACTCGAAAAATGGAGTCAGCATTTGATGGAGCGTGCAATTCCTCGCGTATTCCATATCATTGTAAAGCTGGATCAGTATCTGGGCGGCGAACTGCATCAGAAGGGAATTTCTGGAGATAAGGAATACTCTATGCGCATTTTGCAGCATGGCACCGTGCATATGGCGTATATGGCGATCTACTGCTCACGCTATGTAAACGGTGTTGCACAGCTGCACACTGAGATCCTGAAAAATGATGTACTGCGCGATTGGTATCAGATCTATCCGGAGCGTTTCCAGAACAAGACCAACGGTATCACACAGCGCCGCTGGCTGGCTCTGTGCAACCCGGAGCTTGCAAATTTGCTGACCCGTCTGCTCGGCAATGAGAGCTGGAAGACCGATCTGTCTCAGCTCAAGAAGCTGGAAAAGTATGTCGAAGATGAAGCGGTGATGCGTGAGCTGTGCGAGATCAAGCTGCACAACCATGAAAAGCTGGCTGAGTTTGTACAGAAGAAGGATGGCATCACTATTGATCCGAATACCTGCTTTGATGTACAGATCAAGCGTCTGCACGAGTATAAGCGTCAGTTCCTCAATATTCTGGCGATTCTCGAACTGTATTATGAAGTTGCAGAGGGCAGCCTGACCGATTTCACTCCAACCACATTTATCTTTGCGGCAAAGTCTGCACCAGGTTATGCACGTGCAAAGGGCATTATCAAGCTCATTAATGAAGTTGCTGATTTGATCGACCGCGATGACCGTGTACGCGGCAAGATCAAGGTCGCATTCCTTGCAAACTACAATGTATCTTATGCAGAAAAGATCATTGCAGCAGCAGACGTTTCTGAGCAGATCTCCACTGCGGGCAAGGAGGCTTCTGGTACAGGCAACATGAAGCTGATGGCAAATGGTGCAGTTACGCTGGGTACACTCGATGGTGCAAATATTGAGATCGTCGAGGAAGCTGGTAGCATCAATGAATATATCTTTGGTGCGACTGTGGAAGAAATTCAGTCTGTTCAGGAGCACTACAACCCGAACGGTATGTACCATAATGATTATAAAATTAAGCGTGTGCTCAATGCGCTGGTAGATGGTACACTCAATGACGGTGGTTCTGGTATCTTCCGTGAGCTGCATGATTCCATTGTTTATGGCGCAAGCTGGCACCGTCCAGACCAGTATTTCCTGCTGCTTGACTTCGAGCGTTATCTGGAAGCAAAGAAGCAGGTTGCAAGGGATTACAAGGATCAGCTGATCTTTGCGAAGAAGCGCTGGATGAATATTTGCAACAGCGGTAAGTTCTCCTCTGACAGAACCATTGCAGAGTATGCAAAGGATATCTGGCATATTGAAAAAGTATAAAGACACAAAAAGAGCTAGCATATGCCAGCTCTTTTTTAGATCAAACCAGAAAATAGGGAAGCCGCTCCAACGGTGATGAGTCCGGAAACGGCAATTGCAAGGCTGCTCATCGCGCCTTCGACTTCACCCATTTCAAGTGCGCGGGAGGTGCCGATTGCATGGGCGGTGGTGCCAATTGCAATGCCTTTGGCGATGGGTTCTGTCACGCGAAACATCTTACAGACGCTTTCTGCGATCATGTTGCCAAGGACGCCTGTAATGATAATGACAGATACGGTGATGGTCACAATGCCGCCGAGCTCCTCGGAAACACCCATGCCGATTGCAGTTGTGATAGATTTTGGCAGGAGCGTGACATATTCTGTGTGTCCAAGACCAAAAAGCACGCACAGCGCAAAGACAGAACCAATGCTGCTCAGTACGCCAGCGAAAATTCCCATCAAAATTGCTTTTACGTTATGTACAAGCAGGTGAAGCTGCTCATAAAGCGGAATGGCAAGGCAGACGGTAGCAGGGGTGAGTAGATAACTCAGATATTTTGCGCCTGTGTTGTAGCTTTCGTAATCAACTCTCAAAAGAAGCAATGCTGCAATGGTGACCAGAATGGAGATCAGCAAGGGATTGAACAGAGCAAGATTTGTCTTGCGCTTCAGCCATAATCCAACCTCATAACTTAGAATACTGATCATCACACCAAAGAATGTGGCAGAACTTAAAATCTCAGACATCGTTCTTTTCCTTTCTTTCTCTGCGCAATATACCTTGGGTGACGCGTCCGGTAATGCCCATGACAAGAATCGTGGTCACGGCTGTAATAATAGATACAGGAAGCAAAATCGCTTGCAATGCATGCCAGTTATCCAACAAGCCGACAGCGGCAGGGACAAACAGGACAGGCATGATTTCAATGAGAAATTTTCCAGCATCGTGGACAGCAGAAAGCGGAAGGATATGGGTAGAAAGCAGGAACAAGAGCAACAAGAGTCCGTAGATGCTCACTGGGATCGGGAATGGAAGGATAGCACGCAGGATCTCACCTGCAAATGTAATCGCGAGAATGATGCCAAATTGTTTGAGAAGTTTCACGATGGATTCCTTTCTGTGGGTGAGGTATGGAATGAACAACCGGAACTTATGATACGCTGATTTGAAGATCTGTCAAGGGTATAAATAACAGATAGGAAATTTTACAGATACATTTCGGGGAGATCGGAAAGGGGAAGAGGGGGTGCAGAACGGATATAAGCAGAGGGAGACATACCCGTAATGCGGCGAAAGACCTTGCCAAAATAACTCGCGTTGGAAAAGCCGGTGCCGGCTGCAACCAGTTCCAGCGATACAGAACCGCTGCGCAGCAAACGTTTGGCATAGTGAATGCGGATCTGGGTGAGGTACTGCCCCGGGCTCATGCCGACAGTTGCGGAGAATTTGCGGATCAGATGAGAGGGGGACACTTCGAGACGCTCAGCAAGGTCATCAATACCATAGAGGTGGGCGAAATCTTCGTGCATGATCGCAATGGCGTGCTGGATCAATGGGGGATAGGGCTGTGCAGTTTCAGGCGGGGTGCTGGTTTCAGCAAGCTGTGTCAGTAGGGTAAATGCAGCGGCACTGCTTGCAGCACCATCGGGTGCATGCCCACTTTGTGCAAGATGGAGCAGCGGGAAAAGTTGTCCAGAGAGTGCAGAAGAACCATTAGGAAAGTATGGGCTGTATGCAAGCGTACTGCCTAAAATCTGTGTGACAGCTTGCCCGGATAAAAGGGCGGCTAGTAAGGTGGTAGGCTTTTCGGCAGTCAGAGACAGTGGTGCATCTGTGGGGAATCCGATCGCGGCACCGGATGTAATATGCAGGGGGTGGGATTCTAATGCAGTGGACAGCATACCCTCGATCACACCAACAAGCCAAAAGCCGGAACCAGATGGAAGCTGTAAAGAAGTCTCGGCGGCAAGCTTGGTGCAGGTACAGCAGATCAAGCGGGAAAAAAATGCGATACTATGCGGCGCGGAAGGGGAACTCCAAGTAAAAGGCTCCATAACAAACCTCAATTCTGCGGATGTATGCCTTGTATAAGATGAAAAAACCGCCTTTTCGATCGAAAAGGCGGTTTTGGAGCTAGTAGTCGGACTCGAACCGACGACCTGCGCATTACGAATGCGCTGCTCTACCAACTGAGCCATACTAGCAAGACAAAAAATAACAAACACGATGCAGCTGGTTAACATGATTATTTTAACACATGAGTGGGCGCTGCGTCAATAGCAGAATGCAAAAAAAGATAAAAGTTTGAAGAAAGCGCTTGACAATTTGCGAAAATCCGATATAATAAGTAATATCCTTGCTCATGACAAAGGTCGTGGGCCAAAGTCCAAAAGGAGGTGCAATAATATGGCAAAGGTAACTGGCAAGTACGAGACTCTTTTCATTGTCAACCCTACCCTCGGTGAGGAGGAGATTTCTGCACTGGTGCAGAAGTTCCAGTCTCTCGTGGAGGCGAACGGTACCGTAGACAAGGTTGAAGATTGGGGTAAGCGCCGTATGGCTTACGCAATCAATGACCTGCATGAGGGTTACTACACCCTGATTCAGTTTACGTCCGCTCCGGAATTCCCGGCTGAGCTCGACCGTATCTACAAGATTACGGACGGCGTTATGCGTTCTATCATCGTGTCCCTGGACTAAGGTGGTGACTCAAACGTGTTGAACAAAGCGATTCTTATGGGTCGATTGACCCGTGATCCTGAACTGCGTCATACGCAGTCTAATACCGCTGTGGCTTCGTTCACCCTCGCAATCGATCGCGACCGCAAAGGTCCGAACAACGAACGCCAGACTGATTTCATCGATTGTGTTGCTTGGGGTCGTCAGGCTGAATTCGTAAAGCAGTGGTTTAGCAAAGGGATGATGGCAATCGTTGTTGGTCGGATCCAGTCGCGTAACTGGGAAGACAAGAACGGAAATAAGCGTGTAACCATTGAGATCAATGTCGACGAAGTTTCATTCGGTGAGACCAAGAAGTCTCGCGAGTCGGGTGGATTCGGAAGCTATGACTCTGGTTCGCAGATCCGTCCTGAGGGATTTGATATGGGTAATCAGGCTGCACCTGCGCCAACTTTCGACCTTCCGGTCGGTGGTTCGGATTTTGCAGAGCTTGCAGATGATGATTCGGACGTTCCCTTTTGATATTTGAAGAAGGAGGTACCTGACAATGGAAGAGACCAAAAAGGAATTTACTCCCCGTCCGGAGCGTGCACAGCGCGGAGGGCGTCGTCGCAGAAAGGTTTGCTCTTTCTGTGTAGATAAGGTAGAGGCAATCGACTACAAGGACGTAGCAAAGCTGCGCCGTTATATGTCTGAGCGTGGCAAGATTCTGCCTCGCCGTATGACTGGCACTTGCGCAAAGCATCAGCGTCAGCTGACTGAGGCGATTAAGCGTGCTCGTCATGTTGCTCTGCTCCCTTACACTGCGGAGTAATTAAATACAGAGATTACAAAGACCTGCTCGAAAGAGCAGGTCTTTTTTCATATTGTGAGGAAATTTTGCCAGCGCACAGCAGGGAATGTTCTTGGAGTTTGGCTCAGCTGCGCGAGATGGGGTGGCTTGTCTGGCAGAGCCAGCATAACCTTATCGGACCCACTGGGTCGCTTTCTTAACCATTAAGGCGCACGTTGCGCGGGTCAATGACAAAATCCAAGGCGCATGTCCTTAGATTTTGAAAATTTAGGGTCGCTTCGCTCCGAGGCAAAACAGTGAAAAGACTTTTTACTTGATACAAAGGATCAGTTATCAAATTCACGCATTGTGACTAAATAGTTGTAGTTACCACCTCTGGAACCAGTTGCTGAGAAACGGTAAGTACCCTCGCTGTATGTTGCACCGGTGCTTTCGATTAGCTTGTGTGAGTTTGCATTGACAGTCATGCTGGATGAACCATTCACATCAGAATCTTGCCATGTTTTTCCGTCTTGCTTTTGTAGCTTGAGCTGTATATCAAAATCTGCATTATTTTCAATATAAAAACGTATTGTTGTGACATCAACGACCTCAAATGAGGAAGAAAGTCCGGAAGAAGAATTACAACCAGATGATCGTGTGAGTGCATAACGCACGGAATCACTCACAGAAGTCATTTCATTGTGTTTATCATCGGAGTCATAAAAAAATCGTACAGCCACAGTTGCCAGCAAAACACATACTGCAATAGAATAAATTATATATTTTTGCCTCATATAACGCACACTCCTTCTGATGGCATGAGTGTAACAGAAAATATAGGCAAGGAATTTGGAAGCAGAAAAGAAAATTTATAACATATAAATCATAAAAATGCATATGAAAAAGCTATACACACAAAAATTCATACGCATAGCTTGTATAATTATATTTTCCCTTATGACGCAAAGTCAATATAAAGATGTTCTCCGCAATCATGTACAGCCTGACGCACCTGTTCAACCAGTACGCATTCATCAGTTTTTTCAGGATTGAAGCTGATACCAAGTGCCAACTGATCGGAAATCTGGGTGAAATCCAGAACAATATCCGCCGGGCAATTGGCGTCGATGATGCCGGAAAAATGAAGTTCAGACGGAACAAGATCGTGAAACCCTGCAAAACGCACACCCAAAAGACCTATATGCGGCAACAGGCGAAGTGCTTCCATAGAGGGAGCGTGATCCAGCTCAGCAAACAATGCAGTGGTTTCGCCACGCTTTAAAATACGGGTTTCACGACTGATCGCACGCACAGAGTTCAGAAGATTGGGCTGCTTGGTCTCTGCGAGCATGGAAACATGCTTGTCAGCAAGCAGATATCCAACAACATCCGTCAGCACATTGCGCAGATTTCCTTTTAAGTTTGCGGGCGCAAAGAGATAATAGCGGTTTTGACCTGCTTTTTTTAACATGCTCCAACCTGTATTGGCTGTAAATGCGGTCAATGTTGTATTCATGATAAAGAATATCCTTTCTATAATCAGGTATTTTCCATACTGCCTATCGGTTTCATTCGTTTAGCTATTTTACTCTTTATTGGCATAATGTGCAATAAGATTATCTTAATTTTGTGTAAAGTGTGGATAAAAAATTCATCAAATACCAAAAAACAGAAAAAAATACAACACATTATGTAAAAATGATTTGCATTCGCTCTGTGTATTTGTGGCATTTGCAAATTAGTGTTGTATATAATGTTCAAATAGGGGGTAAAAATCGAGTGAAATTACCCTTAGGCAACAACAAATCCCCTCAAATTTGAGGGGATTTGTGAGAAAACACAGTTATAGACCAAGACCAAGAGCCAAAAATTCGGCATGAGCCTTTTTGTTTCCGCTGGCGATGGAACAGGGACGATCCAGCGTAAGAGGAGAACCGTCCAGCTGGGTTGCGATGCCGCCAGCTTCCGAAAGAATCAGTGCACCAGCTGCAAAGTCCCAAGGCTGGAGGATACATTCAAAGCCAAGCTCAACACGACCGCAGGCAATATCGGTAAGATCAAGTGCAGCAGAGCCAAAACGGCGTAAGTCCTGCATACGCTCCATAAGCTGTCCTGCGATTTTCAAAGAACGCGCTCGCAGGGAGCGGTCATAGGGAGAGGTGCCAAAACAGAATACGCCCTCGGACAGTGTGCGGCTGGATACCGAAATGCGCTGACCGTTACAAAATGCACCCTGTCCTTTGTTGGCGGAGAACAGTTCGTCGCGGTAAGGGTTATACACAACACCACAGAACAGTTCGCCGTCTTGTGCAAGTGCAATAGAAACAGCGGAGTGATTCATGCCGCGGACAAAGTTTGCAGTGCAGTCTATGGGATCCACAATAAAAGCAAGCCCATGCAGAGCATCTTCATGCACTGTGTCTTCTTCTCCGACGAAATGGGCATCGGGAAAGGCTGCCAAGAGCTGCTCGCGTAAGAATTGTTGCACCTTTACATCGTATTGGGTGACAAAATTGCCGACCCCTTCTTTTTCAGTTACGGTGTTGCGGATATCCTGTGCGGATAATAGGATTTGCCCAGCCTGACGGGCAGCAGACTCGATTTTTTCTAACATTTTTGTATCTATCACCCTGTATTACTGGAAACGGTTATGTGTATGGCTGTAAGTATAGCCGAGAGGGGCGAGACGACTGCACAGTTCGGCGCGGTCAACGTCTAACTCGCTGCACAGGTCATCGAGATCGGAAAAATCGTCGCGCAGTTTGGTGTTGATGTAGCTTAACAAAATCATGGGGTCACGAGGTAACATGGTTGTCTTCTTCTTCCTTTCGTTCAGATGCGTGTTTGTTGGGGGGACAGACCGTGTCTTGTAGCTGTGCGTTTTTATAACCCTTGCGTCGGAATCGAGGCAATAAGCTATCCACAGAATGAGACTCTACATGGTCAAGCTGTCGGACAAATAGGAACTTACGCACAACGAACAAGAGCGCGACCGAGGTGATTGTGATGAGATTGTCGATGGGGGAAGTGTGTGTCAGAACCATCTGACGCGCGACGGCAAGCATCATAACTTCCACGACTGTATCAATCGTGTAACTAAAGATCATCTTGACAAATTCAATTCCGATGATAATGGTCATTGCAGTCGTTAGATAACTTTGCAAACACTCTGGGGTGGAAACGATCGCGGAAAGGTGAATATCAAGAAATAGTCCAACCGTGGCAGCAGCAACAGCAGCCAGAATACAGATGCCGACCAGAATTTCAAGCCGAACCGCCATGCGGTAGAGCTTGGTCTGGATCATATTCTTCAAGGTATAGTCCTCCAATCATCAGGATACTCCTATTATACTGTGACAACAGAGGATTGTACAGAGGAAATGTGTAGTGTTTTTGCCAATATCGTTAGAATTTACCAAAAGTTCCGTAAAGCCCCTGACTTTAGGCATGGGGCTATAAGGCACACATAGATTCCCCATTCATGAGGGAATTGTCTTGTATTAGATGAAAAATAGTAGTATAATGTTTTCATGAAATATAAAAACAATAACAATGTGGTATACTCGTGCAAATATCATGTAGTTTGGTGTCCAAAATATCGGAGAAAAGTCTTGGTCAATGGTGTTGATATACGATTAAAGGCTCTCATAAGGGAAGTCTGCAATGAATATCACATCGACATCATAGAAATGGAGATTA
>JAHHRJ010000051.1 GCA_020025885.1 Butyricicoccus sp.
ATTTATTTTGTTGATATAGGACAAGAATCTATATTTTTCAGACAAGGCCTAGCAAAATATCATAATAAAAATCGGACAGATTGCGTATCTGTCCGATTTTATAGATTTTCTCGTTGTATAGATTCCTTTTACCCATGGCATTTCACCATATTTTCAGGTGTCATCTCCCTATGAAGCATTTCCAGCCTGCAACAACTCTAAAAGATCCTGCCTTACTGTATCTGCATCCAGAATTTCATGTTTTCTTGTGTTCTTTTTTCCACCTGTTGTATAATTGACATTGCCCAGCATAACTTGCTTGAGTGAATCACCTGTGAATACAAGAAGCATCACATCTACATCATCCATCGAGTACGCCCCTACATCCTCCAATATCCGTCGTTCTTTACACGTTGCCAGATAGTTTAGGATGCTATCTTCATCATATTCTTCAAGTAGTACCAGTTCATCTTCCGCATTTCGTACTTTAACAATATCCACAGCGCCCAATTGTGGGTCTGGAACGATTGGAATGGGCTTCCAATACAGATATGCACAAAGCACAAGCAAACCACTGACAACCAGCACACCAACACACTTTTTAGAAAATTTTATCATAGAACAGCTGTACTCCTTCCCTAGGCCATACCAGAATCCTCTCTCATTCCAAATCATACAACATGGCTTTGCTCTCGTCAATCCTGCTCCTGTGAAGCTTTTATAAAACTGTCCATAGTTTCTTTTCTCAACATCGTATCTGACTTATTTATGATTGTTTTTACAGATTGATTTCGTTTGTTTCCTCACCATGAATTAATGGTTATTCCATTATCCGTTTGGGGGACTGTTCCATTATCAGATACACTTTCTTCTGTATCATAAATAGAATCCATATCCATCCCCTCCAAGTCGTCCGGTATGAGGCTTGTTCAATCTTCCAAACAGGTAGCATATTGCTATGGATAAATCAACCTATATCCAGCCGGCTCATAGAAATTTTCTTTTTGGTAATCGTTCAGCACAGGCATAGCGTTTTGATATCAAAATGTGCTTGTAGCACCCCTGACCTCGATATCAAATCAAAAAGACCGTGAAACCTGCAAAAAGCAGTCCCACGGTCTTTTTTCTTTACAGCCCCCCTGTAACGGGGGAAACTGAAGCTGTGCGCTTTAAAAGTCGCTTTTAGAGGGCTCCTCTGATTACCAGGAAGCCTTGCGAACACCCGGAATCTGACCCTTGTAAGCCAGTTCACGGAAGCAGATACGGCAGATACCGTAGTCACGCAGGTAAGCGTGCGGACGTCCGCAGATTTTGCAGCGGTTGTACTGACGAGTTGAGAACTTCGGAGTCTTCTGCTGCTTGAGTACCATTGCCTTCTTAGCCATTGAATTCTCCTCCTTCTTACTTCGCGAACGGTGCGCCCATCAGGGACAGCAGCTCGCGTGCTTCTTCGTCAGTGTTCGCAGTGGTGCAGATGATGATATCCATACCACGAACCTTATCGATCTGGTCGTAGGAGATTTCCGGGAAAATCAGCTGCTCCTTCAGGCCGAATGCGTAGTTACCGCGGCCATCGAAAGAGTTAGCAGAGATACCACGGAAGTCACGTACACGCGGCAGTGCCACGTTGAACAGACGATCCAGGAACTCCCACATACGGTCTGCGCGCAGAGTAACCTTTGCGCCAACCGGCATGCCTTCACGCAGCTTGAAGTTTGCAACCGACTTCTTTGCAGTGGTTACAACAGCCTTCTGGCCAGTGATAGCAGTCAGATCACGAACAACAGCCTCAAGAACCTTAGCGTTGCCGTTTGCTTCCTTACCGCAGCCGCAGTTTACGATGATCTTGTCGATCTTCGGGATCTGCATGGTGCTCTTGTACTCGAACTTCTTCATCAGAGCAGGTGCAACCTCTGCGACGTACTTATCCTTCAGTCTAGGCATAAGTTAAACCTCCTCCTTAAATAGTCTCGCCGCACTTCTTGCAAACAGCAACCTTGTTGCCGTTCTCAAGAATCTTTGCAGCCGGGCGGGTTGGCTTGCCGCACTTCGGGCAAACCTTCATAACCTTACAAGCGCGCAGTGCGCCCTCGCGCTTGATGATGCCGCCGGTCTCACCCTGACGGCGCGGCTTCTGGTGGCAGGTAATCATGTTGACACCCTCAATTACAACCATAGCCTTCTTTGGGTTTACGGACAGAACCTTGCCCTGCTTGCCCTTCTCCTTACCAGAGAGGACAACTGCGGTGTCGCCCGTCTTGATATGCAGAGTATTCATGTTTCGGGGACCTCCTTACAGTACTTCAGGAGCCAAGGACAGGATCTTCATGTAATCCTTGTCGCGCAGCTCGCGTGCAACAGGCCCAAAGATACGGGTACCTCTGGGGTTCTTATCTTCCTTGATGATAACAGCCGCATTCTCGTCGAAGCGGATATAGCTGCCGTCCGCACGGCGCAAGCCCTTTACAGAGCGGACAATAACAGCCTTTACAACGTCACCCTTCTTTACGCCGCCGCCAGGAGTAGCCTTGCGAACGGAGCAAACAATAACGTCGCCAATGTTGCCGTACTTACGGGTGGAGCCGCCGAGAACACGAATGCACTTCAGCTCCTTCGCGCCGCTGTTGTCAGCTGCGCGCAGAAAAGTCTCCTGCTGAATCATGTGTGCGCTCCTCCTTACTTAGCCTTCTCGATCACTTCGACCAGTCTCCAGCGCTTATCCTTGGACAGCGGACGGGTCTCCATAACCTTAACCTTATCGCCGATCTTGCACTCGTTATTTTCGTCGTGTGCCTTCAGCTTGTAGGTTCTCTTCATAACCTTCTTATACAGAGGATGCTGAACGCTGTCCTCGATAGCAACGACAATCGTCTTATCCATCTTGTCGGATACAACCTTGCCGACTCTAGTCTTGCGTAACGCTCTCTCGCTCAACTTCGCTTACCTCCCTTACTTGCCCGCAAGCTGAAGCTCGCGGAGAACGGTGTTGACACGCGCGATATCGCGCTTAACCTCAGAAATCTTGTTGGTGTTGTCAAGCTGGTTGGTAGCATGCTGAAGTCTCAGGTTAAAGAGGTCCTTCTTCAGCTCAGCGATCTTTGTCTCGAGCTCTGCGGCACTCAGCTCTCTAATCTCTTTTGCCTTCATCATTCTTCACCACCATTCTTGGTCTCACGAGCTACAAACTTGGTCTTAACCGGCAGCTTGTGGCTAGCCAGACGCAGTGCCTCACGAGCAACTTCCTCGGAAACACCAGCGATCTCAAAGAGAACGCGGCCCGGCTTTACAACTGCTACCCAGTACTCCGGAGAGCCCTTACCGGAACCCATTCGGGTCTCAGCTGGCTTTTCGGTAACCGGCTTGTCTGGGAAAATCTTGATCCATACCTTACCGCCACGCTTGGTGTGACGGGTCATAGCGATACGGGCAGCCTCGATCTGGTTCGAGGTAATCCATGCAGGCTCAGTAGCCATGATGCCGTATTCACCATATGCAACGAAGTTGCCACGGGAAGCCTTGCCCTTGAGGCGGCCTCTATGAACGCGGCGATATTTAACTCTCTTTGGGAGCAGCATTAGCGGTTGCCTCCTTCCTGGCGCGGTGCGCGACGGCGATCACCGTTGCGACGGTCGCCATTGCGGCGGTCGCGGCGGTCGCGGCGCTCGAAAGCGGGCTTCGGAGCTTCGATCGAACGGCCCAGACGCGGACCACCGGTCAGAACTTCGCCCTTGTAAATCCAAACCTTAACGCCGATCTTGCCGTAGGTAGTATTTGCCTCAGCAAAACCGTAGTCGATATCAGCACGCAGAGTCTGCAGCGGGATTGTACCCTCATGGTAGTGCTCAGTACGTGCGATTTCAGCGCCGCCCAGACGACCGGAGCAGCAAGTCTTGATACCCTTAGCGCCCATACGCATTGCGCGACCCATAGACTGCTTCATTGCGCGGCGGAAAGAGATACGCTTTTCCAGCTGAGAAGCGATGTTCTCTGCAACCAGCTGAGCGTTGGTGTCAGGGTTCTTCAGCTCGATGATGGAAATCTTGGTTGGCTTGCCGATCATCTTAGCCATCTCAGCCTGAAGCTTCTCAATCAGCTCGCCGCCCTTGCCGATTACGAGACCTGGACGAGCAACCTGAAGGATAATCTTGACTTCCTTGGTGGTACGCTCGATCTCGATTGCAGCCACACCTGCGTCATACAGCTTCTTCTTCAGAACCTTACGGATATTATAGTCTTCCACGAGGAGATCGCCGAACTGTGCGTCCTTTGCGAACCAACGGGAATCCCAATTCTTGATTACGCCTACACGGAGACCGTGTGGATTAACTTTCTGGCCCATTGTTTAACCTCCCCTTATTCTTTCTCTGCGAGAACCAGAGTTACATGAGAGGTTCTCTTCAGGATGCGGAATGCACGACCCTGTGCACGCGGCATAACGCGCTTCATGATCGGACCTGGTGCAACATGAACTTCCTTCACATACAGCTTGTCGGTGTCCATGCCATGGTTGTTCTCTGCGTTTGCAACAGCGCTCTTTAAGAGCTTTGCCATAACCTCAGAGGCAGCCTTTGGGGTGTTCATAATGATAGCCATTGCGGTGCCGGCATCCTTTCCGCGGATGAGGTCACAGATGAGCTTCATCTTGCGGGGGGTCATGCGGACATTTCTAACAATTGCTCTTGCTTCCATTTGTTTTTACCTCCCCTTACTTACCGTTGTTGGAGGTCTTGCTGCCCGCGTGGCCCTTGTAGGTACGGGTCGGCGCGAACTCGCCCAGCTTATGACCTACCATATCCTCGGTCACATATACCGGAACGTGCTTGCGGCCGTCATGCACTGCAATGGTGTGGCCAACGAATTCCGGGAAAATGGTGGAGGCACGGGACCAGGTCTTAATAACCTTCTTCTCGCCTGCCTCGTTCATGCTAGCAACTCTTTTGTAAAGCTCAGGAGCCACAAAAGGGCCCTTCTTGATACTTCTGCCCATATTTTAAGTCTCCTTTCCTTACTTTCCGTTACGACGCTTGACAATCTGCTTGTCGGTGCGGTGGTTCTTCTTGCGGGTCTTGTAACCCATAGCCGGCTTGCCCCACGGAGTAACCGGAGACGGACGACCGATTGGGCTCTTGCCTTCACCACCACCGTGCGGGTGATCACACGGGTTCATAACAGAACCACGAACAGTTGGGCGGATGCCCATATGACGGCTGCGACCAGCCTTACCCAGCTGTACATTGGAGTGATCCTGGTTACCAACCTGACCGATGGTAGCCTTGCAGTCCAGACGAACGTAGCGAACTTCGCCAGAAGGCAGACGAACCTGCGCCTTGCCATTCTCCTTCGCCATCAGCTGAGCAGAAACGCCAGCGGAACGAACCAGCTGTGCGCCCTTACCTGGGTACAGCTCGATGTTATGAATAACAGTACCAACCGGGATATTTGCAATCGGCAGGCAGTTGCCAGGCTTAATATCCGCAGTGGTAGAGCAAATAACCTGTGCACCGATCTTGAGACCTTCTGATGCGAGGATATATGCCTTTACGCCATCCTCATACTGGATGAGCGCGATATTTGCAGAACGGTTCGGATCGTACTCGAGGGTCAGAACGGTTGCGGGCATATCCATCTTCTGACGCTTGAAGTCGATGATACGATACTTCTGCTTGTTGCCGCCGCCATGATGACGAACGGTGATACGACCATAGCTGTTACGGCCAGCGGTCTTCTTGAGCTTCTGAAGAAGGCTCTTCTCAGGCTTCACCTTAGACAGACCCTTGTAAGACAGAACAGACATGTTTCTGCGGGAAGGGGTTGTCGGGTTGAAAGTCTTAATCGCCATTGTGATTTCAACTCCTTAATTCTACGTGCTTTCTTATCGGGGTGCGTTCCCCATAACCGGACTCTGGAAGTCCTCTTACGGGCGGAAGCCTTCCCAAAGGAAGTGCCTCCGTGCCGCGTCCATGCGGTTTCCCTTGCCAAGTGGCAAGGGACGCGCAGGAACTTACATCATATTCTCGAAAATCTCGATCTTCTTGGAATCATCAGTCAGAGTGATGATTGCCTTCTTCTTTGCAGCGGTCTTGCCAGTGTAAACGCCCATGCGCTTCCACTTGCCAGGCAGCTTAATGGTGTTAACCTTAGCAACCTTTACGCCAAAGATCTCTTCAACAGCCTTCTTGATTTCGATCTTGCCTGCACCCGGAGCAACCTCGAACACATACTTGTTCTCAGCCAGACCAGACATAGAACGCTCAGTGATAACAGGCTTTCTGATGACGTCATGTGCGAATTTCATTATGCGTATACCTCCTCGATCTTCTGTACCGCATCCTTGTCCATGATGAACATATCAGCGTTGAGGATGTCATAAACATTCAGAGTGGACGCAATTGTGGTGCGAACGCCCGGAATATTTGCAGCAGACTTTACAATGTTCTTGCGAACTTCTGGGGTTACAACCAGAGCCTTGCCAGTGGACTCAACAGACTTGAGGAAACCAGCAAAAGTCTTGGTCTTGATCTCGCCCATATCGAGTCCATCAACAACAATCAGCTCGCCAGCCTGTGCCTTTGCAGACAGTGCAGACAGCATAGCCAGACGCTTGAGCTTCTTGTTCAGGCTGTAACGGTAGGAGCGGGGCTTCGGGCCCAGCGCGATACCGCCGTGTGTCCACTGTGGAGCACGGATAGAGCCCTGACGCGCACGACCGGTGCCCTTCTGACGCCACGGCTTGATGCCGCCGCCGCGAACCTCGGAACGAGTCAGTGTGGACTGTGTGCCCTGACGGCAGTTTGCCAAGTAGTTCTTGACAGCTGCATGCATTGCAGGAACGTTGGGCTCGATGCCGAATACAGCAGCGTTGAGCTCCATTTCGCCGGTCTGCTGACCAGCCATATTGTAAACCTTAACGGTAGGCATGTCTATTTCCTCCTCCCCTTACTTTCTGGCCGAAGCCTTCTGCGGGTTCTTGCTGACAGCAGCAGCCGGACCCTTAGCAACGCGGTTGTTCTTAACCGTATCCTTCAGGAATACGATACCGCCCTTAGGACCAGGAATCGCACCGCGAACTGCGATCAGATTCATCTCAGCGTCAACCTTAACAACGTCCAGGTTCTGAACAGTAACCTGCTCAGCACCCAGATGACCAGGCATCATCTTGCCCTTCATGATCTTGGAAGGATCAGAGCAAGCGCCCATAGAACCCTGATGGCGGTGCATCGGACCAGCACCATGGCTCATTGGGGAGCGGCCAGCGTTCCAACGCTTGATAACGCCAGCGAAGCCTTTACCCTTAGAGATACCGGTTACATCAACGTAATCGCCCTCAGCAAAGATATCAGCCTTGATGGTATCGCCAGTCTGGAAGGTAGTGCAGTCGTCGAAACGGAACTCCTTCAGGTACTTCTTAACAGCCTCGCCAGCCTTCTTCAGATGGCCGAGCTGCGGCTTGTTGAGCTTCTTCTCCTTGACGTCCTGGAAGCCCATCTGTACAGCAGTATAGCCTTCCTTCTCTTCGGTCTTAAGCTGGGTTACAACGCAGGGACCTGCCTCGATAACGGTAACCGGGATTACCTTACCCTCAGCGTCGAAGATCTGGGTCATGCCGATCTTCTTACCGATGATTGCTTTCTTCATAGTATTTCCTCCTTAAAGGTTATTGGTTGACGGGCGAAACCGCCAACTTGACCCCGCCGCGCGAAATCGCAGCTAGGTGACAAACCGCTTTGTGCGGTGTTGTTCGCATTTGTTCGGAATCAATGCTTTTCGGTGTATCAGAACACCTGAAATCAATTTATTAGAGCTTGATCTCGATCTCAACACCTGCCGGCAGATCCAGAGTCATGAGGGACTCAACGGTCTTCTGTGCCGGGTTCAGGATGTCGATCAGGCGCTTGTGGGTGCGACGCTCGAACTGCTCACGGCTGTCCTTGTACTTGTGTACAGCACGCAGGATGGTGATGATTTCCTTCTCGGTCGGCAGCGGAATCGGACCAGAAACCTTAGCGCCTGTGCGCTTAGCGGTCTCAACGATTTTCTCTGCGGACTGGTCGATCAGTTCGTGGTCGTATGCCTTCAGACGGATACGGATCTTTTCAGCGTTTGCCATTTTGGAATTTCCTCCTCGTATTTTGCAGTCGTACATTAAAATGCAATGTACCGACTCGTTACGGAGAGAAACTGCAACCCCGCCCGGCGTATCGCCGCAGGGCATGAAAATAACCGGCTGCACATAGATGTGCCTGGGTCCGGTTTGGTAAAAAAACGCAAGTGGTTCGTGCTATCGGCTGACCGGTCAAAATCCACCGGTAGTTCCGAGTTTACGCAGGAACATTAACGTTATTGATCAGCAGTTGTCTCAACCGCCCGATTGTCGGACCTACTCCGCCGAAGTTACCTGGTCTAACCAGCAATCTCCGGCATCATCGCTTTTTTATCCTGCTTTCGCAGGTTCTCTATTAGCTTACCGCATTTCGGGAGTAAAGTCAAGAGAGTTCTTGTAATTTTCTTTATATTTTTTAGAATTTTTACTTTGCTGTAATTAAATATATAAATAATACGATTTGTATAATTCTTTGCCTATATTCTTATGTCGGAACCTTTGCGAATTCTTCTGCTTCTGATTTCTCTTGCACAGAATCTTTTATATCTTTTGCAACTTTCATCACATGATCCCCGACCTGCATCGCCACTGCATGCAGCATCGCAGACTCCTTTACCTTGCCAGCGAGCTCTGCGGCATCGAACGCATTGGTACATGCAAGCATATCTGTCCGCAGTCCAAGCAAAGCCTGTGCCTGATCGTGCACCGCCGCAATGTCCATTAAGCGCTTTGCTTTTTCAGCCTCAGCCTGCTGCTCGGTGGTCTTGGGTCTCTCATAAATACCAGAAGATTCTTTTGACACTTCTTCCTGCTGTGCCTCGACTTGTGCAATCATTTCATCGAGCGCTGCGATCCGCTTGTCATACTCTTCCGAATGACTTTTTAGATCCGTACCGTTTTCTCCTTGGTTTATGCTCTGCTTTTGATCTATCAGTTCCTGACGCTGCTTCATCAGCGTTTCCAGCATACTCTGCTTGCGTCCCCCAGAAGAAAGGATTACTTTGTCGAGATTCTTTTGTGTGTTCTCTGTCATAATTTCTGTTTGGTGCTTAATGTTACGATTTGATTACTGTCACATCTATAATCCTCTGCCAACAGACTCCTCGTATGCATATTCGCTCTTCCTCCGAAAATATACAAATTTCTTTTGTGGCTTCATTATAAGCCGCACAATATACAATGTCAACGAAAAACGGGACAGTTTAAAAACTATCCCGTTTGTATTTATCCCACGTGCACAATGAGTAAGACTGTTTTTGCCATTCGCTGAATACTAATCCCCGAAACTTCATTGAGGGTCAGTTCAAATCCGCTTTTTATCAGTTCCTGCTGTACCTGTACGATTTTGGATTCGTTGTTTTCCACACTATAATAGGAGATTCCATCCTGTGTAACGAGTAAAGTCATATCATCCAGTACAGGAAGTTCTGTTCCACCTTTCACATCATAACAGCGTGCAAACTGCATCTGACTCAGTTCTGCTGGTACACTCTCTATGGCAGCATATGGCTCAACAGGTGCTGGTGTAGCACGTCCCATATTTCCAGGTGCCTGCCGCAGTTCTCCCTCAGAGACTGTCACGGGAACTTGTACCCCATCATTTTCAGTGCTTATCGGTTGCTCTGCTGGTGCCTGCGGTGTTCCCTTTGAAACAGACTTCGGCTTCGGCTGTTCTGGCTCTGGTTGTGGTTTTTCTTCTGTAACAGGCTGCTTTGGCCCCTCAGGCTGTGTCTGTGGCGCTTCTACCTGACCTGGTTCTATCTCTGGCTTTGGCTCTAACTTCTGCGGCTGCTGCTCGATCGGTTTCAGTGTCTCCGTGTTTGTCTTGGGCACTTCTGCTGTTGCTGGCAGGGGTTCCTTTGTGGAGTTCTTGATCGGCATTGCATATATCTGCCCAAATAGTCCTGTCAAATTCCCGCTGACTGCAAGCATGACACAAGCTGCCGCCGCCGCCAGCATGGTAAACACTGGAGGTCGCCGATAATTTTTTTGTGGTGTCTGTACGATCGTCTTTTGTACTTCCGCCTCGATCGCTCCCATCATTTTTTCATGCAGATCTTTTGGAACTGGAACTTCCAGTTCCTTCCAAAGTGAACGCATCTCGCGTAGATCTTCCAAGTACGCACGACAGGACGGGCACACAGCCAAATGTGCATCTAATCCCTGTTTTTCCTCTGCATTCAGCGTATTATCCAGCTCCGCCGAGCACAGCTCTTCATATTTCTCGCAGTTATTCATGATCTGCCCGCCTCCCTTCTGCCTGTTTAGACGAAGTTGGGAGAGAAATGTTCCCTCGTTCCAATAGGATTTTGCGAAGAAAATTCCGTGCACGCGCCAAACGGGACTTTACCGTTCCATCTTCCAGCCCAAGTGTGCGTGCAATCTCTGTGTAGGAAAGTCCTGCAACGTCGCGCAGCAGCACCACTTTGCGGTGTTCATCTGATAACTGTGCAAGTGCATATTGTAGTTCTTCACGCAGCTCTTGGTTTTCTACCGCCTGTTCTGGCTGAATCGCACGGGATGGATCTGCAATCGATGCAGCTGGACTTTCCGCATCATCGATTGATGCTATACCTCCCTCAGCCGCACGTTTTCGAGCAAAGTCTACACATATATTGGATGTGACGCGATAGAGCCAAGTGGACAGGCTACTGTCTCCGCGAAACGAATCCAAATTTTTCCATGCACGCAAAAAGACTTCCTGAGTAATATCTGCTGCATCCTGTTCTGAACCAGTCGAGCGCAGTGCCAATGTATACACACGATTTTCGTAGGCGGTCATGAGCGATTCAAAAGCAGCGATCTCACCTTTCTTTGCACGGGCAAGCAATACTTTTTCCCCTGTCATGGAGCGCCTCCTTTCCTTATGAAATCTGCTGTTTCATCTCCTCAGCCAATGCATAAAGCTCTGCAAGCCGTTCGAGTGCCGAGATACGCTTTTTAAAATCACGTACACGCGGAACACCCTTCAGATACCAGTTGACATGCTTACGCGCTTCCAATAACGCGACCCGCTCGCCCTTATCCGCGGCAGCAAGCTCGATCTGACGCACGGCTGTATCCACGCGCTCTGCAAACGATGGGAGTGGCGGCACTACACCAGTTTCTAACAATGCATTCGCTCGTTCAAAGATCCACGGATTACCCAAGCTGCCTCTGCCGATCATCACAAAATCTGCACCTGTATGCGAAAGAATCCGCGGCACATCTTCTGGTGCAAACACATCGCCGTTGGCAGTCACAGGAATCGAAACCGCTTTCTTGACCGCTGCGATCTGATCCCAGTCCGCATGTCCCTCATATTGCTGGCTTCGTGTGCGTCCATGCACCGTCACCATATCCGCGCCTGCCTGCTCCATCAGCTGTGCAAAGGTGATACAGTTGATGCTTGTGATATCCCAACCAAGACGGAACTTTACCGTCACTGGCACATCGACCGCCTGCTTGACTGCTGCAACGATCCGCGCAGCAAGCTCCGGCGATTTCATCAGCGCCGAACCATCTCCATTGTTTACAATCTTTGGTGCTGGGCATCCCATATTGATGTCTATGATCTCACAGCCCGATTCCTCACGCACACGCGCTGCACCACGCGCCATACACTCTGGATCAGAACCAAAAATCTGTACCGCTGCCGGATGTTCTTCCATGCCAAGCTGCATGAGCCGTGGTGTCTTTTTATCTCCGAAGTCGAGTGCCTTTGCACTGACCATCTCTGTTACAGTCAACCCTACACCGTGTTCTCGGCAGATCTGTCGAAAAGCCAAATCCGTCACGCCCGCCATCGGCGCTAGGATCAAGCGATTTGGTAGTTTTACATTGCCGATTTGCAACATACTTCGGGCTCCTTATCTATAATAATTCCGTATTATTGTAGCATACTCTGGAATTAATTGCAAACTTTTCCACGGTTACAATTCGGTCGCAAGCAGAATCTGGACTGTTTTTCGCTCTTTTTCACAAGAAACCCACAGAAAACACCCCATCATCTACAACCTGCAAACATAAAAAAGCTGTCTCCCGCGAGACAGCTTTTTGCAGCGTGTCAAAAAAGTCACTGCACCCTTTTTATTTTGGAGCGAAGCGACCTTAA
>JAHHRJ010000052.1 GCA_020025885.1 Butyricicoccus sp.
ATAATATTTGCACGAGTATACCACATTGTTATTGTTTTTATATTTCATGAAAACATTATACTACTATTTTTCATCTAATACAAGACAATACCCTCATGAACAGGGAATCTATGTGTGCCTTATATCCCCATGCCTAAAGGCAGGGGCTTTACGGCACTTTTGGTAAATTCAGGTACCTAGATGGTTTTAGTATACCACAAGCGCGTGCCAAAAACAGCACTGTTTTTGGCACGCGCCTTAAATTTTATATGATTTATTGGTACTGCATCAATTCGTGTTGCAATATTGTGCAACCACCGCACGCGCAAATTTCTGGCACTTCACGCCGGTGCTCTCATCAAAAGACTCCCCATGCACCGCCGTGTTGGATAAAATGCGGACGCCTAAAAATGGAATGTTGTATGCCGTGCAAATCTGTGCGGATGCCGCTGTTTCCATTTCTTCTGTCATCGTCCCCCAATTGGTGTGCAGCCAATAAATGCGGTCAAGCTCATTGTTCCAGATATCTCCAGAACCGATCGTTCCCTTAATAACGCGTCCTTCTGCCCACGGAGTCTGTTCTGCTGCCCGAAGCAATGCTGGATCCGCAAAAAATTCTGTCATCTTGCGCCCATCACCTGATTCTGTGTTGGCAATTTCCAGACCGAGCGGCTGTGCGCTTTCCACATCGATTCCTGCGCCACGCTCCCGATCTGGGGTGCGTACCGCCGTCATATGGATCACACGTGCTCCAATAACAATATCTCCACGGTGTAAATCTGGTGCATGTCCTCCCGATGTTCCCTGATTGAGCACCGCACACGGCTGAAATCGTTCGATCGCAAGTGCTGTGGATGCCGCAGCATTTGCCATACCCTGATTGGTGCGCACGATCACCACTGGTATGCCGTCCAAAAAGCCGTGCATACACTTCCAGCAGCCCAGCGTGACCCGCTCGGCTTGTGTCAGCTCGTTCATGAGATATAAAGTTTCCGCGTCCATCGCACCAGTATATAAAATCGGCTGCATCATTTTCTCTCCACGTATCTATTTTTAGGCAATACCGCATAATTCAGCAAGAGCGATTTTCGGAAAAATTTCTCGTCAGAAAAAGACGTGAATCCGCAGGAATCCTTGATGGATTTCAAGGATTCACAACGAATTTATGGCGCGAAATTTTCGCAAAGCGCCGCAGATGACATTGTGTGGTGTTGCCTTTAGAATGTCTTTCATTATACCACATACTTGGTCTTAATTGTATTACCAAATAGAGAATCCCCAAATTTTCTTCCTAAAATGTGAAAAGGCTGCCAAAACACTTCGGCAGCCTTTTCAAAATCCGTCCGTTATGACGCAGCTTGTTCTGCAGTCCAAATTCCATCCTTGCCCTGTTCTTTCAGACGTCGTGCCCAATACAGAATCGGGGTATCTGCCAGTGAAGTCACAACGAAGATGACATAGCTTGACAGCACGATATTTACCATCGTTTTTACATCGTAAGTACCAGCGAAAGCAAATACAGTGAACAAAACAGTGTTCAGCAGCTGAGAGATCATGGTCGAACCATTGTTGCGCAGCCATAAATACTTGTGCTTATCTCCAGTCTTGCGTGTGCTGAGTTTCCACCAAGTATGGTACAGCCATACATCAAACGCCTGTGCGATCGCATACACAAGCAGGGATGCCAACATCATACGTGGTGTATTGGTAAAGATTGCACGGAAGGAAGGCTGTGCCCAGTCATTCGGGCTTGGCACATACCACATCCATGATTGAGAAACGACAATAAACAGAATACAGGTTGCAACACCGATTACAACCGAAAGATTTGCGGCACGCTTGCCCTCATTCTCGGATAGGATATCCGTCACAAGAAAGGTCATTGCAAATAAAATATTGCCCAGTGTCATTTCCATGCCAAACGCATCCACAAGCAGTAACACCTCAATATTTGCCACAATCGTAGCAAATACTGTCATACAGTATAGACCCATCTTACCAAACAATCTGTAAAAGAGAATCACACTGCCGAATAAAACCACCAAAGAGATCGTCAAAATAATTTCATTCGTCATCATACCGTTCCTCCCACGCCAAAGTCTGTGTTTTCCATTAAAATATCTACCCTTGGATCATCGCGATAGTTTGGTGCAACTTGTTCGCAGAACGTTCGAATGACCGCAGGATCTGGCTTGATCTCTGTGGTGTTCTCCACCATAACATTGATGCATACGCGATCAAAGTTTGCAAGACCAGTTTCCACATCATGCTGCATGGATGCCGCACTCTGTCCAGAAAGTCCAAAGAGCAGGCAGCACTCATCAAACAGCGCTGCAATTTGTGCAGGGTCACTGACGCCAATACCCTTGTGCAGAATGGTTTCACGGTAGGCTCGATCAAATGTCTCCACACCGATTTTCAGGCGTGTCTGGATGCCCAGTGCGTCAAAGCGTGCACGCAGCGCCGGAATTTCCTTGCGGTGCATCCAATGACACTCAAAGTGCACGGTTTTGATTCCTGTCTCTTGACATACACGTTCGATTTCCTGCATGGTCTGTTCATCCAGATCGCAGAACGAGCCTGAGTTTATGACCTCCAGCTTTGCAAATTTTCCGGTCACCTGTGCAAGCACCGCGCGATTGAGTGCAAAGTTTGCGGCAGCGTCTGGCGATGCATCCATATGATAGTCACAGAACGCGCATTTTTTCCATACGCAGCCCGAGCCGCGCAGTAGTACGATCTCACGCGGATTTTTTTCGGTAATGACCGAGTAGCGGATCATGTCGTCCACTTATACATTCCTCCCAAATAAAAAAGTGCGTTCTCCATCCGAGAGCGCACCATCCCATACCCAATATGGGCGACAAAAAAGCCATGACCTCCGCAAAAACGGCGCATGGATGTCCTAGTTTTGTTTAAAGACAGGATGGTTACGAACTGTCTAATATAATTTTGAACTTTATTAGTATACCTATTTGTTTGCTCTTTGTCAATTTACTATTTGCCCATTATTTTTTGTGAAATGCATCAATAAAACTGTTAATTTTTGCGGAAATACAAAAAATCTGAATTTTTTTCGGTAAAATCATTGAAATGCATTTGTTTTTATGGAATAATAGTCTACATTACCGATTCACCTTATCACTTGACTGAATCGAGTAAAAATTCTTTTTGGGGGTTTGTATATGAAAAAAGAACGCAGCAGCTTTACCAGCCGTCTTGGTTTCGTCCTTGCAGCGGCAGGTTCTGCGGTCGGTCTGGGTAACCTCTGGCGTTTCCCATATCTTGCAGCAAAATACGGTGGCGGCACATTCCTGCTGGTGTATATCATTCTAGCCATCACCTTTGGTTTTACTATTATGATTGCAGAGATCGCGATTGGACGCAAAACACGTCTTTCCTGTATTGGCGCATACAGTGCACTGGATAAGCGCTTCGGATTTCTTGGCTGGCTTGCCTCTCTCGTTCCCGTCATTATTACACCATATTATTGTGTAATCGGCGGCTGGGTCATGAAGTACTTTGTTGAGTTTCTGTCTGGCAACGGTGCAGAGACGACTTCAGATGCTTTCTTCGGCAGCTTTATTGCTGTACAGACACCAGGTGCACTCAATACGCCAGTAACTTGGTTCGTGCTCTACGTTCTGCTCAATGCAGTTGTCGTCCTGTGCGGCGTTGAAAAGGGCATTGAAAAAGTAAGCCGTGTCATGATGCCTGTGCTGGTCATCCTGTCCATGCTCATTGCCGGATACTCTCTGACCCTTCCGGGTGCAATGGATGGTCTTAAGTTCTATCTGCTGCCACACTGGGAAGACTTCTCGATCTTTACCGTACTCGGCGCAATGGGTCAGCTGTTCTACTCCATGTCCCTTGCAATGGGTATTATGATCACCTACGGCTCTTACATGCAGAAGGACAATATGCTTGAGCACTCTGTTAGACAGATCGAAGTATTCGACACAGGTATTGCAATACTCGCAGGTCTTATGATCATCCCTGCAATGGTTGCTTTCAGCGGCGGCGATACTACTCTGGTTCAACAGAGTGCAGGTCCAGGGCTCATGTTCGGTGTTCTGCCAAAGGTTTTTGAGTCTATGGCATTCGGTGGCTTTATTGGCACGATCTTCTTCCTGCTTGTTCTGCTCGCTGCTCTGACTTCCTCGATCTCCTTGATGGAAACCATCGTCTCCATTGTTGTAGATAAACTGCACATCGGACGCAAAACCGCAACTGTTGGTGTCATCGTTGGTGTACTGGCTCTTGGTATGCTCTCCTGCTTGGGCTATGGTCCGCTCGAGGCGATCCAGCCGCTTGGCATGGCATTCCTTGACTTCTTTGACTTCATTTCCAACGCAGTTATCATGCCGATTGTTGCATTTATTACCTGCCTGTTGATTGGTCATTTTATTGGACCGAAGATGGTTATTGACGAAGTAGAGTCTTCTGGTGCATTTCACCGCAAGAAGCTGTTCGTCGTAATGATCCGCTGGATCGCTCCAGCAATGCTCATTATGATTCTGGTTACTGAGCTTCTAAAGGTCGCTGGCGTCATTAAGGTTTAAATGATAAAAGTGCTGCAATAGGCAGCACTTTTATTTTGAGGCTGTCAAAGAACTTTGACAGCCTTTCCAGGGGAACCCAGTCCCCCTAGATACAGAGCCAGTTCCGGTAGAAACCGGCTCTGATACCCCCGGTTTCGTGCACGTTTGCGCGGGTCGCGGACAAAATTCAAGGCGCATGTCCTTGGATTTTGAAAATTTAAGGTCGCTTCGCTCCAAAATAAAAAGGGTGCAGTGACTTTTTTGACACGCTGGATAAAAGTGCTGCAATAGGCAGCACTTTTATTGTTATGTAGGCATAAAAAACGACTCTCAAGCATTAGATATTCTATCCGTCTTGAGAGTCGTTTTCACTTTTCAGTTTAGTCTCTTGTGATTTTAAATCACAGTCGCATCGGTAACGCCTTCTTCAAGCGAGCCTGCTGCATAAGCAATGCCCGACTTGCCAGCGAACCAGAACGTAAATGCACCTTCATTGTCCACAGAAACCGAGCGCATGGACATACGAGAAGCAGCTGGCTTGATCGCCTTGATCTGTGCACGTGCAGCCAGCTCCCATTTTTCTGCTTCCGCCTGCAACTTGCGTGCGATCTCACGCGGCAGCTCAGACTCTACATCTTCCACTTCCAGTGTGATCGTTTTTTCGCGCCATGCGATCTCACACTGATATACACTCGTCTCGCGCTCAAAGCGGAACAGACCCAGTGTATCGTCTGTGAATGTTTTTTCTGCTACCTGTGCTTCCAGCAGCTTCTGCAAATCTTCGTCCTGCGCTGGTGCTGGCAGATGGTCCATCCAAAGACGACCCTGCTCGCCCTTGCGGACAGTCATGCGCACCAAGGCATCAGACGGCAGCGAAATGCGGTACAGCTGTGCACGTGCTGGAACAGCCTGTGCAGCAAGCTCAAACAATCCCTCCTGCACAACACCTGTATCCAAGCGCTTATATGCAGTAATGCTCTTACGGACAATAACCTCACCCTTCTGGCTCGAGGGCTGGATAAAGGCTACATCTACATCTGTCAATGCGACAATTTCAAATTGCTCTGTCATTGGGATATTCCTCCTTGTTTCTTTTCTATTGTACATGATTTTTCTCCTCTTGTCACCATACTTCTGTAATTGACAAAAGAAAGTCTTGCGGATATAATGAAGTCAGGCTCTTATATATGCTCATAATTGGTTGAGCGTCTCTACCAACTGCCGGAAACAGTTGACTATAAGTCCTCCATGGGAGGCAAGTTCGGTTTCCCCAGTTGTTTTTTTATTTTCAGGCGTTCTTTTACACAATTTTCCCCAATAAGGAGGCATATATTCATGCATCAATCTTTTGCACTCAAAGGCGATATCATCTTCAGCCAAACACCGCAAACGCTTGCGATCTATCCGTCTCATTATGCGATCTGCCAAGATGGCGTCTGTGTTGGCGTCTTTGCACAGCTCCCCGAACAGTTTGCAGATATTCCAGTCATGGATTATAGTGGAAAGCTCATTATTCCTGGTCTTACCGATCTGCATGCACATGCACCGCAATATGCATTCCGTTCCCTTGACATGGATCTTGAACTGCTCGACTGGCTGAACACCCAGACGTTTCCACAGGAAGCACGCTATGCAGATTTGGATTACGCACGCCGTGCATACAGTATCTTTGCAGAAGACCTGCGCCGCAGCGCAACAACACGCGCCGCACTCTTCGGCACGCTCCATGTGCCCGCAACTCTGGTCTTGATGCAGCTGCTCGAGCAAAGTGGACTGGAAACGCTCGTCGGCAAAGTAAATATGGATCGCAACAGCCCAGATAATCTGTGCGAAACCGATGCACAAGCTTCTCTCGAAGCGACTCGTGCATGGCTCGCAGGCTGCCGCGACCTAAAGCATTGCCGTCCGATCTTGACCCCACGTTTTCTCCCAAGCTGCACCGACGCGCTTATGGAAGGACTGCACGGCTTACAGCAGGAAACTGCGTTGCCTGTGCAATCCCACTTGTCTGAAAATCAGGGTGAGATCGCTTGGGTACGCGAACTGTGCCCACAGTCGAGCGGATACGGCGACGCCTATGATCGCTTCGGCATGTTTGGCGGCGAACGCTGTCCAACCATTATGGCGCATTGCGTATGGTCGGATGCCGAAGAGCGTGCACGCATGAAACAGAACGGCGTGTTCATCGCACACTGTCCGCAGTCTAATGTGAACCTCTCCTCTGGTGTTGCACCTGTCCGTACTTATTTGGATGAAGGCTTAAACATCGGACTGGGTTCTGATATTGCTGGCGGCACCCATCTTTCTATTTTGCGTGCGATGGCAGATGCAGTTCAGGTTTCCAAGCTGCGTTGGCGTTTGTTTGATCAGAGCCTTTCCCCAATTACACTTCCAGAGGCATTCTGGATGGGCACACGCGGCGGCGGTGCATTCTTTGGTAAAGTCGGTGCTTTTGAAGCCGGTTTTGCCTTCGACGCTGTCGTTCTGGACGATTCTGATCTGCCCAGCCCGCTCGACCTCACCCCAGAAGAACGCCTCACCCGTATCATTTACTTGTCTGATGACCGCGCGGTCGTACACAAGTATGTGGACGGACGCAAACTATTCTGAAAGGAACCTTCCCTATGATTTTATCCGGAAAAGAAATTCACAAGCATATCGGTAAAGAAATCATAATTGAACCATTTGACCCCAGCCGACTGAACCCCAACAGCTACAATCTTTCTCTCGCAAACGAACTGCTTGTCTATGAGAACGATGTGTTGGATATGAAGACCCCCAATCCTACAAAGCATCTGATTATTCCGCCAGAAGGGTTGCTGCTTGAGCCAAACCGTTTATACTTAGGGCGTACCAATGAATTTACACACACAGACGGCTTTGTTCCTATGCTGGAGGGACGCTCCTCCACAGGACGACTTGGATTATTCATCCATGTCACAGCTGGTTTTGGGGATGTTGGATTTTCTGGATACTGGACACTGGAAATTTTCTGTGTCCAACCCATTCGCATTTATCCCAATGTAGAAATTTGCCAAATCTATTACCATGATATTCATGGCGACTATGAACCTTATCAAAGCGGTAAATACCAAAATAATACTGGTATCCAACCAAGCCTGCTCTATAAAGATTTTGAGAAAAAATAATCCATAACAGGTGCAAAACAAGGAGTGAATCTATTATGACAGTTGGTCAAAGTATTCCACGCGTTGATGCCCATGCAAAGGTTACTGGAACTGCCCAATATGTGGGCGACTTAGAACCGCATGATGCTTATTTTGCAAAGATCGTGCGTGCCCCCGTTGCCAACGGTCTGGTGCGCGGTTTTGACCTCACCTCTGCGCAGGCAGTTCCGAATGTCGTTCGCATCCTCACCTGTTTTGACGTACCCGACATTCAGTTCCCAACCGCAGGACATCCTTGGTCACTCGATCCAGGGCACCAAGATATCAGCGACCGCAAATTGCTCAACAAGCGCATTCGTGTTTGGGGCGATGAGATCGCAGTCGTGATCGCGCGTGACCGCATCAGTGCCGAACGCGCTGCACGTCTCGTCGTCGCAGATATTGAGACTTATCCGGCAATTTCCACGCCGCAAGAGGCAATGCAGCCAAATGCGATCTCTCTGCATGAGGAAAGACCGGATAATATTGTCGCGCATACCGAATTCCATGTTGGCGATGGAACTTTTGCACAGGCTGTGGATACGCCTGATGTCGTGATGGTCTCTGGGCATTATCATGTGCCTGCGGTACAGCATTGTCACATGGAACTTGTTCATTCCTTTGCCTATATGGAAGGCGAAAAAATCATTGTCATCTCCTCCACACAGATTCCACATATCGTGCGCCGTGTCTGCGGTCAGGCGCTCGGGATTCCGTGGTCAAAGGTGCGTGTCATCAAGCCTTATATCGGCGGTGGCTTCGGCAATAAGCAAGACGTTTTGATCGAGCCGCTTACGGCGTGGCTCACCACACAGGTCGGCGGTCATGCGGTAAAAGTGGAGCTGACCCGTGAGGAAGTCCTTGGCTGCACCCGCACGCGTCACGCCTTTGACTGGGACGTGCAAGCCGTTGCATCTCCAGATGGCACATTGCTTGCCCGCACCTATCGCGGCTATGCAAACCAAGGCGGCTATGCATCCCACGGTCACGCCATCGCTGCCAATGCCTCAAACGTATTCAAGCAGTGTTACCACGATCGGCTGTCTCTGGATTCCGAGAGCTTTACGGTTTATACCAACCGTCCGACCGCAGGCGCAATGCGTGGATACGGCATTCCACAGGGCTGTTTTGTCATGGAATCTTTAACCGATGACCTTGCTGCTGCGCTGCATATGGACCCACTCGAATTCCGCCTGAAAAACTGTGTCCAAGCAGGATATGTGGACCCACATAACGGCATTACCATGCACTCTTACGGACTCGATCAAGCAATCGCAAAAGGACGTACTGCAATTGATTGGGATAAGAAACGCGCTGCATACCAAAACCAAACTGGTTCCATGCGCCGTGGTGTCGGTATGGCGATCTTTACTTATAAATCCAATGTATATCCCTTCTCCTTGGAAACCGCTTCCTGCCGCATGGTACTGCATGAAGACGGACGCGTCAGCGTACAGATGGGCGCAACCGAGATCGGACAAGGCGCAGATACTGTCTTTACCCAGATGGCAGCCGAAGCCACTGGTCTGCCTGTGGATCATATCGATATCCAGTCCACACAGGATACCGATATCACACCATTTGACACAGGTGCATACGGCTCTCGCCAAACCTATGTCTGTGGTACCGCTTGTAAGCTGACTGGCCAAAGCCTGCGTGCAAAGATCTTGGACTATGCCGCTTCTATGCTTTCGCGTGATGCCGAGGGACTGACCATCCGTGACGGCGTGATCTACGATGAAGCTGGGCAATCTGTCTGCACCGTTGCGGAAGTTGGCATGGAGAGCAGTTACAGCCGCAGTCACAGCCTGCATATCACCGCAGAGGAAACCTACCATTGTGAGCAGAACAGCTTTGCAACTGGTGTATGCTTTGCGGAGATCGAGGTGGATATCCCACTTGGACAGATTCATGTTTTGCGCCTTGTCAATGTACATGACAGCGGAAAGATTATTAACCCCAAACTTGCCGAAGCACAATGCCATGGCGGCATGAGCATGGGACTTGGCTACGCACTGAGCGAAGAACTGCTCTTTGATGACAATTGCCGCCCACTCAACGCCAATCTGCTTGACTATAAAATTCCAACTGCAATGGATACTCCAGATCTGGAAGTCCACTTTGTGGAAGTGGAAGACCCGACTGCGCCCTATGGCAATAAGGCGCTGGGTGAACCGCCAACCATTCCGGTTGCTGCGGCTGTCCGCAATGCACTCTTGCATGCAACTGGTATCTCTGTCAATTCGCTTCCGCTTACGCCCCAAAAGCTTATTGAGCACTTCCGCGATGCTGGCTTGTTAGGAGGAACCCACCATGTTTGATATCAAGCAACTCTACCGCGCAACTTCTGTTGCAGATGCTTTAAACGCTTTACAGAACGATCCAGACAGTGAACTGATCGCAGGCGGCACGGATGTGCTGATTCGTGTCCGCGAAGGCAAGATGGCTGGTGCTTCACTGGTTTCCATCCACGAACTGCCAGAGCTGACTGGCGTACATATGGAAGACGATGGTACGATCGTGATTGGACCGTGCACCCCATTTGCTGCGATTACTGCAAATCAAATCATCCAGACCCACCTGCCTGCACTTGGTGCAGCAGTCGATCAAGTGGGCGGACCGCAAACGCGTGAAGCGGGTACGATTGGCGGCAATCTGTGCAATGGCGCAACCAGCGCGGATTCTGCCCCCATGACACTTGCACTCAATGCAGAGCTTGTACTGCAAAGCGCAGAGGGAACACGCATTGTTCCCAGCACAGAATTTCATACCGGACCCGGTCGCACTGTGCGGCGCCGAGATGAGATCCTGACTGAGATTCGCATTCGTCCAGAGAACTATCAGGGCTTTGGCGGGCATTATACCAAATATGGCAAACGCGCCGCTATGGAGATCGCAACACTGGGCTGTGCTGCACTCGTGAAGCTTGAGGACGACAAGAAAACGGTGTCCGAACTGCGCCTTGCCTATGGCGTTGCCGCACCGACACCCATTCGCTGCCCACAGGCAGAAGCCATTGCCACAGGACGGATTTTGAACGACGCATTGCTGGATGAGATCGCACAGGCTGCCGCATCCCAAGCTGCACCGCGTTCCAGCTGGCGTGCAAGCCGCGAATTCCGTTTGCAACTGATTGAAGAACTGGCGCGCCGCACCATTCGTGCCGCAGCCAAACAAGCAGGAGGGGTATGCTGATATGCTGCAAATTATTGAACTCATCGTCAACGGACAACCGGTTTCCGTTGCAGTGGAAGAGGGCGAATCCCTGCTCGATACCTTGCGTGAACGCTTGGGACTTACCAGTGTAAAGCGTGGCTGTGAAGTTGGCGAATGCGGTGCATGTACCGTTTTGATCGACGGAAAAGCCGTAGATTCCTGTATCTATCTGTCCGTCTGGGCAGCCGGAAAATCCGTTTTGACCGTGGAAGGACTGCGCAAGAATGATGGCACATTGACCGCCATCCAGCAAGCCTTTATCGACGCCTGCGCGGTACAATGCGGTTTCTGTACGCCGGGCTTGATCCTCTCCGCGCTTGAAATCGTGATGAGCGGAAAGAGCTATACACGCGATGAGCTGAAAAAGCGCATTTCCGGACACCTCTGCCGCTGCACAGGCTATGAAAATATCCTCAACGCTGTGGAACAGGCAGTGCATGAAACCCAAAAACAAGCACAGTCTCAACAGGAAGCACAATAACATCAAAAAGCGGTATCCTCCAAAGGATACTGCTTGAGGCTGTCAAAGAACTTTGACAGCCTTTCCAGGGGAACCCAGTCCCCCTAGGGGCTGTTTGAAAAATCGAAAATTTGTCTTTTTCTACAGGGAACGGCATCC
>JAHHRJ010000053.1 GCA_020025885.1 Butyricicoccus sp.
TTTATGGCGCGAAATTTTCGCAAAGCGCCGCAAATGACATTGTGCGGTGTTGCCTAAAGCAATACAGAAAAGCAAATTGGGTCAATTTTTCATGTTTTAGACAGAGGGAGAAGTGTGGAAGAATTCCAAGCGTCTTTTGCAATATGAATTTGGAGAGCGCTGAAACAGTCTCTTTCGCAGTTTTGACCAGCTGAGAGAGGGGCTGTATTTTTTGTTTCATTTTTTCGCTGTATGGTCTGAACATAAGCAAAATCACACGATAAATTACTCCAAAATTTAAATATTGAAGGGAGAAGATTCACGTGCGAACGAAGAAAATCAATAGAATACTCGCTGGGGTGCTGTCGGCAGCAATACTGACAAGCCCAATCAAAGCACTTGCAGTATTGAGCGATGTGAGCGGTCACTGGGCAGAAGATTCGATTGCACAATGGCAGGAAAGCGGGCTGATCCACGGCTATGAAGATGGTACATTTCGTCCGGATCAAAATGTGACTCGTGCCGAGTTCGTGACGATCATGAACAATGCAATGGGATTTCAAGCGAAAGGCGAGAGTGCTTTTCAAGATGTAAAACCAGAGCAATGGTACTATCAGGCCGTTTCCACAGCAGCCGCACAGGGATATTGCAGTGGCTATGAGGATAATACCTTCCGCCCTGATCGTACCATCAGCCGACAGGAAGCAGCAGTTATGCTTGCGCGTGTTACAGGGCTGTCACCTGATATCTCAGGTGTGGCAGACTTTGAGGACACTGTTTCCGAATGGGCAAAAGCAAGTGTGGGCGCAGTTGCCAAGGCTGGTTATATGAAAGGCTATCCGGATGGCACCTTTGGCGCTTCCAAAGCAATCACCAGAGCGGAAGCGGTAGTTTCCATTGATAAGGCAATGGAGCGCCACAAAAAGCAGACGGGTAAGCAAGATGTTGCGATCGAAAAATCAAAAACGACGCTTGCAGGGCAAAAAATCATGGGTAATTTGATTGTTGAAGAATCCGTCGGAGAGGGCGAAGCAACGATCAAGAATTGTATGATAGAGGGTGATGTGATCGTCAAAGGCGGCGGCACACACTCTGTCTATCTGGAAGATGTAACAGTAAAGGGCAGGGTCATTGTAGAAAAGAAACATGTAAAAGTACAGATGGATGGTAAGACGACCACGACTGAGGTGGAAGTGAATACAGTTTGTACGCTGGCGAGCAAGGGGCTGGAACAGAACGTTCCTTCTGTTAAGATTAAGAAGGATTTGGGAACACGTGAAGCGGTTGTGATCAAAGTGCCCGTAGAGAAAATTCACATAGAGAAAACTTCTCATGTGGACGTGCAAAACGCTGTAAAGCACATTTATATTGAAAATGGTGCAGAAAATGCAAAGGTCATGGTTGCAAAAGGCATAACAGTGCAGCAGTTGATTGCAGACAGTAAGATGAGCCTATCCGGTTCGGGTACAGTTGAAAAGCTCATCATCAATGCAAACCATGTGCGCATGGATGGCGGCGTTCAGGTGAAAAAGATGGATGTTGCAAGCGGCATAACCAAGCCAATCATTCACAAAGCATCATCGGGCGGTTCTTCAAATAATCGACCGGGCGGTGATACAAAGCCGGAATCGCCGAAGCCGGAACTGCCGAAGCCGGAACCACCGAAGCCGGAACCACCGAAGCCGGAACCGACAAAGCCAGAGCCGACAGAGCCGGAGCCGGAACCGGAACTACCACAGCCACCCACACCAGAGCCAGAGATTGATCCAGACTTGGCGGCAAGACCAATCGAAGTCAGAGCATCCGCGAATACGGTGTCTATAAGTCATCCAGCAGAGCTTGCCGCAGTTAAGACGGACAAGTTTGGTCAGGTGGTTGTGGTTCCAGCAGAATGGAGCATCGAACCAGCCGTTCCAGGTGCAAAAATTTCTGATAACAAGCTGATAGTCGAGAGCACTGTTCCAGAAGGGACAGAGATTCATGTACAGGCAAAGGATACCCATGCGAAACATAAGAACGAGAAAACGATCGTGGTTGAAAAGGCGCAAAAGGGTACGCGGATGCATTTTTATAAGCGCGATCAGCAATACGACAACTGGAACTTCTGGAGCTGGACAGATGGGCAGGACAACGGCACACAGGCTGAAATGAACCTGCAAACCGATTTGGGCAAAGCGGCTTATTTAGAGAAGAACCGTGTGATTGTAAGAAAGCGTGAAAACGGAAATGACTGGGCAAAGCAGACCAAGACCTATGTGATTCCGGAGAATACAGTCAATGCTTATATCATTGAGGGTGACGATAACCTGTATACCTCGTTTTCTCAGGCATTGACTGCAACCAATGCCCGAATCCGTTCGGCAATGATGGATAGTCCGAATCACATTGTTATGCATCTGACAGACATACCAAAGGATGGTGTTTCGTTTGAGCTGTGGGTAGATAACGTTCTGCAAGAGGGTATTTCGGCAAAAGTCGAAGGGAATAAAGTGATTTTGGATACCTCTGGCATTGCAAAGTCGTTTGATCCAACAAGTCTCATCGAAGTCAAGGGCGTTGGTATGTTCTCCATACCGCAGCAAGTTACTCTGCGCAGTGTACTTGATGGATATTTCTATGACGGAGATGATATGGGCGTGACCTATCACACAGCTCAGAATATTCAATGTAAGCTGTGGGCGCCGACTGCGTGCAAGGCTGAGGTCATGGTGTACGACAAGGCGCAGGACGCACAACAAAGTGGAACTGCGTATCCAATGGAGCTGGACAAAAAAACGGGCGTTTATACCGCGAACCTCAGATGGAGTGAGGCGTATGATAAGTATTATTTGTATCGCCTGACGTTCAAAACCCGTGGGCAGGACGGCAAGGTAGGAGTGCGCGTAACCTATGCAGTAGATCCTTATGCTGAGGCTGTTGGGCTGAATGGAACCAAGGGATATTTCGTTGATATTGAAAAGGATGAACGAACCATTCCACAGGGCTATCAGACAGATAAACGCCCTGCACTGCGTGCGCCGGAGGATTCGATCATCTATGAAATGCATGTCCGTGACTTCACCATTGATGAGGACTGGGGTGGTGAAGAAAAATATCGTGGCAAATATCTCGGCATTATCCAAGAGGGTACGACCTTTATCAAGGGTCAGACAACTGTAAAAACAGGCTTGGATCATCTCAAAGAGTTGGGTATTACACATGTGCACCTGCTGCCGACCTATGATATTGCATCGGTCAACGAGACTGTTCCAACAGAGCGCAACTGGGGATATGACCCGCTCAACTACAATGCACCAGAGGGAAGCTATGCGACCGATGCTGCTGATCCCATTGTACGCATCAAGGAATATCGCGAGATGGTGATGGGACTGCATAAGGCAGGTATCCGTGTTGTCCTCGATCAGGTGTACAACCACATGGCATCCACAGACAATATGAACAATATCGTGCCAGATTACTATTTCAGAACATGGGAAGATGGCACTTTGTCCAATGGTTCGGGCTGCGGCAATGAAGTTGCATCAGAACGACCGATGGTGCGCAAGTTTATTGTGGATTCCAACCTGCACTGGGTCAATGACTACAAGGTGGATGGACTGCGTTTTGACCTCATGGCACTGCTGGACAAGACCACAATGAATGAAGTCAAGCACAAGGTACAGCAAATTGATCCTTCCATTATCATTTATGGAGAGCCTTGGAAAGCAGATGCTTCTCCCCTGCATGAGCATGAGCAGACCACAAAGAACAAAGGCATTTCCGCATTCAATGATACCTTCCGTGATGCGCTGCGCGGCAACAATGATCCTTCCAAAGGATTTGTAAACGGCGCAATCAGCACCGACAATTCCAAAAAGGTACAGGATGGACTGCGCGGTCAGCCAAACACTGTTTCTGACCCAGAGCTTTCAATCAACTATGTAGAAGCGCATGATAACTATGCGATTTGGGATCAAATCATAAAGAATGAGGGTAAGGATGGTGAAGGCTACCGCCCGAATGATGTTAAAGAAAACGCATTGGAAAACTGGAAGGTAAAGAAGGCAGTTTTGGCAAACGGTTTTGTGCTCACTGCACAGGGAATTCCATTCTTCCAGGGCGGCTCTGAAATCCTGCGCACCAAAAATGGCGATCATAACAGCTATAAGAGCGATGACGAGACAAACGATATCGACTGGGCAGATAAGGCAGAATATAAGGAAGTCTTTGATTACTATGCAGGACTAATCAAGCTGCGTAAGGAGCATCCTGCATTCCGCATCAATACCCAGAGCACGATGAAGAATCATCAAGATGTATATTCACTGAATGATGGGGCATATAATGAAGGCATTATTCTTCAGCATTTAAAAAACAATGCAAACGGCGATAAATGGGCAAATATTCTGGTCATCTATAATGGCACAACACAGGATCAGAAGATCAAGTGGCTGCCAGCATCTATCAGCGGCAAGTGGAATGTGGTAGTTGAGGGAGGACAAGTCAGCACGGAAAAGCCACTCCGCACAATTGATGCCCGTGGAAACAATCCAGATGTTATGGTTCTATCCAGCAGCATCATGGTGTTGTATGACGCAGCTGAAAAAATACCAAATTTGCAGTGGGATTATCTGTTTGCTGACCAGAGCACAGACTATATGGAGCCGATGGAGCCAAAGTCCACAGAGCAAGTGACGGTTCGTTTCCGTGCAGCGACTGGAGAAGTGACCCATGCAAAGGTGCATTGGTATGATGCAGGCACACAGCAACATGAGCAGATGGAAATGCAAAAGGTTTCCGATACATTCTACACCGAAAAGGGATATGACAAGGACAAGGTAGAATTTTGGGAGGCAAAGCTGCCAGCCAGCTCGAATGTACGCTATTATAACTTTGAGGTGCGCAACGAAAATGCAACCCCTGCAAAGGTTGCATGGATCAGCGGCGGTCAGGGAGATAATAACCGCGGCGTGACTGCAAACAAGCCAAGTGAGCATGGTTTCTCGATCGTTCCGGATTTCCAGACCGCAGATTGGGCAAAGGAATCGGTATTCTATCAAATCATGGTGGACAGATTCCGCGACGGTGACAAGAAGAACAATCGCGTTGCAATGGATGTTGCAACACAAGGTGCACCATCCGAAATTGGAGAATGGGGCGGAGAGATTTTCTCTGGTAATGAGAGCGACAAAATTTGGAATAACCAGTTCTTTGGCGGTGATCTCATCGGCGTACAGGAAGCCATTCCCTACCTCAAAGACATATTGGGGGTTGATGCATTATACCTCATGCCAATCTTCCAGTCGGGAAGTGACCACAAATATGATATCGATGATTATAATTTTGTCGACCAGCACTTTGGTGGCAACCAATCGCTCATCGCTCTGAGTAATGAACTGCATGAGAAAAATATGCGCCTTGTGCTGGACGGTGTCTTTAACCACACAAGCACCAACACGGAATGGTTTGCAAAGAACAAGGCAAATTATTATTTCACCGGTGATTTTGTGGATAAGAGTGGTAAGAAAATCGACTTCTATCCATGGCATGGATTTAGCAATCTGGCGAAGCTTAACTATTCAAAGCAAGAGGTAAAGGATGCCATTTATCAAGGTTCTGATGCAGTTGCAAAGCGCTACCTTAAAGCACCATACAACATTGATGGCTGGCGTCTGGATGCGGCAGAAGATGTGAACACAGAACCGCGTGACCATAAAATCGAGGAGGATTTGAATAATCTGCCTCAAAAGCCGGCGACTCACCAGACGGATGATGCACAGAAACAGGAAAATCTCAAGATTTGGCAGGAATTCCGCACAGCAGTCAATGAGACTGGCAATGATAAGTACATCTTGGGCGAATTCTGGGGAGATGAAAACCAATGGTTCAACGGCAAGGCTTGGGACGGCAAGATGAACTATGGAGGCTTTATGCTGCCATTCATCGAAAATTGCAGCAAGAATCCTTGGCTGGGCAATCAGAGTTTGGATAACAAGGGTAAATCCAGTGTTGCAGATATCGGTAAGTATACACGTAATTACTTCAAAAAGCTGCCATATGCTGCTGTTTTAAATTCTACCAATTCCATTTCTACCCATGATAAACCGCGCTTCCTCAACCGTGAGTACACAGGTAAGAACAACAACGCAATGATGGAGCTGGCGGCAGCCCTGCAAATGACTTATCCGGGCATCCCGATGATCTACTATGGAGATGAAATCGGCATGGCTGGTAGGTTAGCAGATGACCCATATAACCGCGGTACGTTCGAGTGGAATACGGAAAACTGGAATAAAGAAATGCTGCGCGATCACCATAACCTGATTGCGGTGCGTAAGGAAAACAAGCAGGCGTTTGTATATGGCGCATTTGAAGAAATCTGCTCACATCAGGACAACAAGTACATTGTATATGCGCGCTACGGAAAAGGTGAGCAGGCAATCGTTGTGCTCAATAACCACGGTTCAAATAGTTCTGAAATTTCCCTGACCAACATGGACAGATTTGGATTGAAGGATGGCGATGTTCTGATTGATGTGTTGGGCAATGCAGCACCGATTACGATTTACAACAACGAGGCAAAGGTCGTATCAAAGAATATGTCCGCGTCTGTTTATGTAAAGCAGAACAAGACCGGTAACACAGGAAATATTGACGCCTTGAAGTTGGGAAGCTATGACGATCCGCGCACGATCTTAAAGCCGGTCGAGAATGTACAGTATAAGGTCAATGGCAAAGAAGTAACTGTAACTTGGGACGCATATGCAAACTATGACGGTGCAAAGGAAATCGTTGCAAGACTGTACGACCAGAGCAATAAAATGGTTGCACAAGAAAAGGTTTCTACAAGCGAAAACCGAGCTGTGTTGCTGATTCCAGATAGCGTAGAAAACTATCATGTTGCTGTTAAGGTCTGCGCCGACCGCGAGCAGAAGAATGATGGTTATTTGGACAGCCCATACACAGAACAAGCAGTCGCAGCCCACATGGAGCAGTCCATAGTCGAAATGACAGAGTTGATTCCGGCAGAGCTGGACGACCCTAAGCAGGAAGAAGCAAAAGAGCCAGAGCATGACAAGCCCCAACTGCCTATGCCATGGACTGCACAAAGCCATGTGCTGCAAGAAGTTCCTGAAAAATTGTTGGCACTCGATGAAGTAAATACGGTGGAGAAAATTACAGCAAAGATGCAGGAACAGGCAGGTATTACACAGCCAGAGCGGTTTTGTGTAATGGCTGTGAAGGCAATGGGCAAAACGGATTCTGGAGATGTTCCAGTAACCCCACAAACTTTCCATGAAGAAGGCGTTCCGCTTGTAATTCCATATCCGGAAGGAACAACTGCTGAAACACATACTTTTGTTGTAACGCAGATGTTTACAGAGGAAAGCGGTAGTCATCACGCAGGCGAGCTGGAAACACTGGCTGTGAAGATGACGGACAAGGGATTGGAGATCACACTCCATGGCTTGCCGCTTATTGGCATCGGCTGGACAGAAAAATAGTCAGGCACGCAACCAGATCCTGCTCCAGCAGAGCAAGAACAACAGCAAGAAGCAGACGTGTAAGAGAAAACAGAGGAAAACCGATAAATAACGATGGTTTCCGCTACACACACAAGAAAAGATGAGGCTTGGAATCCATTTCGGATTCCAAGCCTCGTTATTTTTAAACAAAAAAGCGTTTGAGTAAACTAATATAGTAGATACTGCCTGAAAGTGCAAGGAATACATAAAAAATGCGCACCCACAGCGTTTTTTCGATGACCATAATCAAAAGCACCATGTTGCCAATCGCCAAGACAAACATACTGGTAACAAATAGAAAACATAAAATACGGATAAATTTTGATCTTTCAGGAGAGGCAGCAATTTCTATCAGGGATTCAAAAAAGAGTTCGGAAAAAAACGGCATAGAGAACACCTCCCAAGCAATGCATACAATCTCTTTTGTGTTACCTTCAGTATAGGGCAACACCGCACAATGTCATCTGCGGCGCTTTGCGAAAATTTCGCGCCATAAATTCGTTGTGAATCCTTGAAATCCATCAAGGATTCCTGCGGATTCACGCCTTTTTCTGACGAGAAATTTTTCCGAAAATCGCTCTTGCTGAATTATGCGGTATTGCCATAGCACAAAGGGAGGGAGAATGAAAGCAATTTTGGGACAGACTGCATTTGTGAGGGGAGCCGATTGCATGCCCCAATCAAGCAGCCTGATTTGTTTACTTCTTCGCGTCGGGTGTGGGGGTCTGCTCTTCTCTTAGGGTTTCACGCCATATGATTTTTGAGAGTGGCACTTGACAAGAACAGCGTGCTCTGGTAATATGAAGCTAACTTCATAAGAAGCGAACTTCACATCAAAGGAGGACACCATGAAAACGAAAGTAAAGGCGTTCAGAACCGCAGCGAGTATGACACAGCAGCAGCTCGCAGAGCTCGTTCATGTCTCCTCTCGAACGATTATCTCAATTGAGAAAGAACAGTATAGCCCGTCGTTGATGTTGGCGTATCGCATGGCAGAAGTATTTGGCGTGACCGTGGAAGAATTGTGCTGTCTGAAAGAGAACAAAAGATTGGAGGATCGAAAGTATGAAGATTTATAATAAAAAGTCATTTTTTATGGGCATTTTCATGGTTGGGTTGGGTGCTTTGGATCTGACAACAGATATCACAAACAAAAATGTGAATCTGAGTGGAATGATTCTGGTCGCTGCTTTGTTTGTATTGGGAATTGGTGCAATCATACAAAGCTCCTCTAAAAAATTTGCAAAACAAGAACGGCTCGAAGTATTGGACGAACGCAATCAATTGATTGCTCTGAAATCAAAAAGCAAAGCCTTTCGGGTGACACAAATTCTTTCCTTTTTACTTATGATCATGTTTTTGGTGATGGCAAAAGTATATGATTACGAGGGATTCGTTGGCATAAGCGTGGGTCTGGTATTTGCACTTTCCATCTCTGTACTTACTGAACTGTTTACAGATCTGTACTATGAAGTGAAGAATTGAAAATTATTTGTAACACATGTGCCAAAAAAATAGAAAGAGGCAATTGCGTTACAAATAGAAGCAACTTAGCTGGTTTAGACAAGGAGTTACCGAATGAAAAAAATATTGGCTTTTGCGCTTGTCTGCGCGATGATGTTCACACTCACAGCGTGTGGCAATGGAGCGAATGGGATTTCTGGTGCGACCAAAAAGAAAAGCGAGGAAAAAGCAAGCACGGAGCAATCCCAAACGCTAGAAGCACCGCAAGGGGCAGGTGCGGAGGAGATCAGCTGATCTCAGCAAGAAAGGGAATCTGAATCGAATCATAACAGGAGATTTTACAGGGGGATATTGGTATGAAAAAACTCCTGAGGGAGTATGCAATGACTGCGGTGGGTGCAGTGCTGTTTGTGCTGGCGGTTAATTGGATCATCGCACCATGTTATGAGTATGCTGATTGATAAAGTGCATGTTCAGAATATCAATACGACTTTGAAAAACGGCTGGAATGATCGAAAGCATGAGCAGGAAACTTTGGTTTCCTGCTTTCGCATGTCAAAAAAGTCACTGCACCCTTTTTATTTTGGAGCGAAACGATCTTAAATTTTCAAAATCCAAGGATATGTACTTGGGGTTTTGCCTGTGAGATGCACTTGGTTTTATGCAGGGAATGTTGTGGCTTGTATTTTCTGTCAGGATGCCGTACAAATAGAAAATTAAAAAAATATGCATGCAGTTCGTCCTAAACTTTCCAGATCCTGCATAGGATTGAGTATCAGATTGGATATGGAGGGTTTTTGATATGAAAGGCTTGCCGGAAGAACGGGCGATACGACTCGCACACTATATCGTAGAGGAAGGCGCCACTGTGCGGCAGGCGGCAAAGAAGTTCGGCGTCAGCAAATCGACCGTACATAAGGACATTACAACACGGCTCAAGCACTTAAACGGTGTATTATATGCCGAGGTGCAGGAAGTGCTGGGACGCAACAAACGCGAACGCCACATACGCGGAGGACTTGCGACACGCGAAAAATATCGCGCCGTCCATGAACACGAGGCGCAGGGGGAATAACGCGTGCTATCAAAAATCTGGGTGGCGTTCCTTGTGCTCGCCTGTGTGGGCGGGGTGCTCTTTGGACGCATGGATGCCGTATCACAAGCGGCGGCACAGGGGGCAGGGCAGGCAGTCCAGCTGCTCATTGAGATCGTGGGACTCATGATGTTTTGGTCTGGCATGATGGAGTTGGTCTCGGCGTCCGGACTGGGAAGCAGGATCGCGCGTGCCATGCGCCCCATTCTCTCCCGTATCTTTGGGGAAGCGGGGCGCGATGCAGAGAGCATGGAACTTGTGAGCGCGAATGTGACAGCAAACCTTTTGGGGCTTTCCAATGCGGCAACACCGCTGGGATTGCGTGCGGCAGATCGCCTATACCAGACGGCAGGGCGCAAGGGGAATCCAGACAGGGTGCTCATGCTCATCATCTTAAACACCACGTCCATTCAGCTCATCCCCTCGACCATTGCGGCGGTACGTGCAGGGCTGGGTGCGGAAATGCCGTTTGATATCATGCCTGCTATTTGGGGCGCGTCCATTGGATCGGTCATTATGGCGCTCATGGCGGCGCGTTTCTTGCGGCGGTTCTTTCCGGAGCGCGGATAAAAAAGAAGCCGCCCAGCTTCAAAGAAATGGAAGGTAACCGTAAAAGGGGAAAAGGAGCGGGGAAGATGGGAAACTGGATTGTGCCAGCGATCATCACAGCAATCGCGTGCTTTGCCTTGTCGCAAGGGGTGGATGTGTTTGGGGTGTTCCTGAAAGGGGCAAAGAAGGGGGCACAGACGGCGTGGACGATTGCGCCGACGCTGATTGGAATGCTGACGGCGGTGACGATGTTACGTGCGTCAGGGATGATCGACTGGTTGGGGGAGATCATGTGTCCCGTGCTTGCCTGTCTTGGCATCCCGCCGGATTGTGCGGCGCTGGTGCTCTTGAAACCCATCAGTGGAAGCGGTGGGCTGGCGCTCGGTACGGAAGTCATGCGGCGAGCGGGGGCGGATAGCTATGCAGGACGTGTGGCGGCGGTGATGCTGGGGGCATCGGAAACCAGTGTGTATACCATCAGCTTGTATGCAGGCAGTTTGGGGCTGAAAAATACCCGATATGCGGTGCCGGCGGCGCTGATTGGGGATTTGACAGCGTTTGTGCTGTCAGCGTTGTTTGTGAGGTTGCTTTTTTATGCGTAAAAAGAAGGCATATTTATCAAATGTGGCGTAATACCCCTTGCTTTCGCTAAGGGGATATAAGCCACATTGTGTTTTTCTACATATAGAGATTTGGTTCTTGTATGAAATAGCATTGTGACATATAATGTTTGTATGAAATATAAGAGTAATAACGAGGTAGATATATGGAATATGCATACAGAT
>JAHHRJ010000054.1 GCA_020025885.1 Butyricicoccus sp.
TTCGCATATCTCTGCTGTTTGTGCAACTTTTATTTTTCAGACAACCCCTAAAAAATCCCTGTCCAATGCACAATTTGTGCAGAACTGGACAGGGATTCTCTTTTTCATATCAAGATGGGAACAATGGCTGGAAAAGATCACCAAACGAGCGCCCTGTTTGCTGGGAGATCAGCATCAAAAAGAGGCAGAGCAAAACAGCGGCGGTAATCGCGGATAGCTTGGGGACCGATGGCTCCCGACTGACTGACACAAAACAGCGCACGATTACACCTAGTGACAAAGCCAGCGTGAAAATGAGCACACAATAGACAATAAAAGTCATTACGAGCCCTCCTTTAAAGACCTCAGGCTTCAGGAGGCATGTCCATCGTCATTTGGCGATAGGGCAGGTCTTCAAAGCCCAGAATGCGATAGAGTGCAGCTGCACGTGCATTGTCATCCGTTACTTCCAAACGGAAGCGTGCAGCATTTTGGTACTTTTCATGTACGGCAGAGATGAGCTTGCGTCCAACGCCACAGGAACGACAGCTTTCATCTACCATAATTTCTTCGAGCCATACACAGAGTCCGCCCGCTTCATTAGACCATGTCAGCGCGAGCAGACAATAGCCAACCGGCTTGCCCTCCTCAGATTCCGCAACGAGGCAGTCTGCATAGGCTGTGCCATGCATCAACAGTTCAAAGGTACGTTCGGCATTCTGTGGGGGAATGGCATGGCAAACGGCAGGGGATTGATAAAACGATTGTACGGCGGATAAGAAATAATCTCGATCCGCAGCACAAATAGGACGAATATTCAATAAAAACACCTCCGATTTGAGATTAGAGCTGTGCAAGTGCCTGATCGAGATCAGCGATAATGTCTTGCACATTCTCCAGTCCGACAGACAGACGCACGAGTTCCGGCTGAATGCCAGCTGCGACAAGCTGCGCATCGGTCAACTGACGATGGGTCTCAGATGCTGGATGCAGAACACAGGTGCGGATATCCGCAACATGCACTTCATTGGATGCAAGTTTTAGGCTGTCCATAAATTTCATAGCTGCCTCTCGACCGCCCTTGATATCAATTGACATCACACCGGAGGTACCGCGCGGCAGGTATTTCTGTGCGCGTGCATAGTGCGTATCGGTTTCAAGTGCTGGATAACGCACATGAGCGATCTGATCCGAGCCTTGCAGATGCTTTGCAACGGTCATTGCATTTTCACAATAACGCTGCATACGAACTGCCAAGGTCTCTAGACCCAGATTCAGCAAGAATGCGGAATGTGCCGCCGGATAGCATCCAAAGTCACGCATGAGCTGCATATGTGCCTTAATGATATAAGCAAGGTTGCCAAAATCGCGGGTATAGACAACACCGTGATAGCTCGCGTCCGGCTCGGTAAAATCAGGGAACTTTCCAGAAGCTGCCCAGTTAAATTTGCCGCTGTCAATGATGACACCACCACATTGCACAGCGTGACCATCCATATACTTGCTGGTGGAGTGGACCACGATATCTGCACCAAACTCGATCGGGCGGCACAAATAAGGCGTTGCAAACGTATTATCAACCAGAAGCGGCACGCCGTTTTTGTGTGCAATTGCTGCCCATTTTTCAATATCAAATACCGTCAGAGCAGGGTTTGCCAGCGTTTCGCCAAAAACAGCCTTGGTATTTGGCTTGAACAGTTTTTGTACTTCTTCTGCATCTGCTTCGGCATCTGCCCAGATACATTCAATTCCCAACTTTTTGAGCGTTACACCAAACAGGTTGATGGTGCCGCCATAAATGGTAGATGCTGCAATGAAGCTATCTCCGGCAGAGCACAGATTCAAGATCGAGAGTAGGGAAGCGGCTTGACCGGAAGAGGTCAGCATTGCGCCAGCACCACCTTCGAGTGCGGCGATCTTCTTCTCGACGGCATCACAAGTCGGATTGGCAAAACGAGAATACATAAACTCGGTTGGCATATCGAATAAACCTGCAATGTGCGCGGTTGAATCAAAACGGTATGTAGTAGACTGCACGATCGGCAGTGCACTTGGTTCGCCATTCTTCGGCTGATAGCCTTCATGCAGGCATTGGGTTTCAATGGTCATGCAAGATCCCTCCAAAATTTTAGAATCGCGATCTGTTTTTATTGTATCATGTGCGTTTGTGCCGGTCAAGGATAGATCAGGGCAGATAAAATAGGAAATGAAATACTTTTCTCAAAAAGAGAATGACATGCTATGAAAGGACTGCTATAATAAACGTAACACAACACCATAGCGCATGATATTTTGCGTGCTGCAAAGGATATGGTATTGACTTTCAATCAATGGAGGGACTTAGACCCATGACAGATGACAAAATTCAGCGCATCAATGCGCTTGCAAAAAAAGCAAGAGAAGAAGGCTTGACTCCAGAGGAACAGGCAGAGCAGAAAGAGCTGCGAGAGGCATATATTGCAGGATTTCGCAGAAGTCTGAAATCACAGCTTGATAACACCATTGTCCTCAATCCGGACGGCACCTCTTATCGTCTGCGCCAGAAGAGGAAGGGAAATTGACGCACCCTGTGATCGAGCTACCGCGTGCCGTGTGTGCGGTCATTGATCGGCTGGAAAAAGCAGGATATACTGCGTGGGCTGTTGGCGGCTGTGTGCGAGATGGCTTGCGCAGTGTGACGTCGCAGGACTGGGATCTGACAACAAGTGCAAGACCAGAACAAATGCAGCAAATCTTTCCACGTGTGCGGCTGACTGGGATACAGCATGGAACAGTGACCGTGATACAAGATGATATGGCATTGGAGGTCACCACATATCGCGGTGAGAGTGGCTATACAGATGGACGGCATCCAGACGCAGTTCGTTTTCTATCCCACGTAGAGGATGATTTGGCGCGGCGGGATTTTACCATTAATGCAATGGCATACCATCCAAAGCGCGGTTTGTGTGACCCATTTGGTGGCAGGACAGATTTGCAGGCAGGTATTTTACGTGCAGTAGGAGATCCAGATCTGCGCTTTACAGAGGATGCCCTGCGTATTCTGCGCGGTGTGCGATTTGCAGCAAAGACGGGATTTCAAATTGAGCCGCGGACAGTCTATGCGATGTATCGTCAGATGGTGCGTTTGGAGAGCATTGCATCTGAGCGGGTGTTTATGGAACTGGGTACCATGCTCACAAGTCGCTATGTGGGGCGTGCCTTGCGCCAATATCGCGCGGTGCTTGCAGTAGTATTGCCCGAACTTGCGCCAATGTTTGGACTATGCCAGCACAATCCCCATCATTGCTATGATGTATGGGAGCACACCATTCGTACAGTGGAAGCCATCCCTGCACAATCTGTGCTGCGCTGGACAATGCTTCTGCATGACAGTGGAAAACCGCATACCTATACGATCGATGAAAAGGGCGTTGGGCATTTTTATGGGCATCCAGCAGTGAGCCACAAATTGACCCAGCAGATCCTAACACGATTGTGTGCGCCGAATGCGCTCCGTACACAGGTCGAAACGTTGGTCGCACTGCATGACCACGGGATCGGGCAGGACGAGAAGCAGGTACGCCGCTGTCTTGCAAAGCATGGAGAAAACGTGGTTCGGCAGCTGCTTGCAGTCAAGAAGGCAGACTATACAGGGCAGAACACCTTTCCTGTCCATTTACAGGAGTTACAGCATACCGAGCGGCTGATAAACAAGGTTTGTGCGCAAGCGCCCTGTCTGACCTTACAGGCACTTGCGGTCGATGGATATACCATGCAGGAGCTGGGGTTGTCAGGGGCTGCGATTGGAGAAGCGCTGCGCTGGCTGCTGACACAGGTGATCGAAGGCACAGTGCCCAATGAACCCTATGCCCTGTGTGCCTGCGCGATGCAATGGAAGGAGAGTCAACATGACAGATAAGAAACAAGAATTTATTGACCTGTTCCGTACAAATATTACCCGACGCGGGGCGGATAAGCTGCTCGAATGGATGGAAAGCACAGATTTCTTTTCTGCGCCTGCGTCTACGCGGTTTCATGCCGCTTATGAGGGTGGTTTGCTGGAGCATAGCCTTAATGTATACCGTGTGTTTTTGGAAAAGCACTATGATCCGGAAATAGATGATTTAGAAAGCTGCACAATCTGTACCCTATTACATGATCTGTGTAAGGCAGGTTTCTATGATGTGGAATACCGCAACCGCAAAAATGACGAAGGCGTATGGGAAAAGGTTCCTGTATATGTGGTCAATGATCGTTTTCCTTATGGACATGGTGAAAAGTCAGTGTTCCTCATTGAACGCTTTATAAAGCTCAAAAATGAGGAGGCAGTTGCGATCCGTTGGCATATGGGCGGCTTTGATGATTCCGCACGCGCAGGTTCGTTTGCGATTGCAAATGCATATGAAAAATATCCGCTGGCAGTGAAGCTGCATTTATCTGATTTGGAAGCAACTTATCTGCATGAATCACGCAGTGAGTAAGGCTGGAACAGAGGGAAAATAGCAGGATCGCTCTGTTAAAATATGGGTGGATCGTTCATTCGAGAGGGCAAGGCAGACGGGATCAAAACCGCATTTGTTCCCGAGATACACGGAGAAATATGCGAAAAATAAGTGGAAGGAGTGGGAATCACTGGTGATTTTCACTCCTTTTTTCTTTATTTTATCAGCTATGGCGGATATTTCCATTGCAATTCTGAGGGATCTTTCCGTATCATGGAAAACAAGCCAAGAGGCGAAAACCTACATCATAGGAGGATTTTTACATGAAGCGAAAGATTACGATTCCAGCGGTGATTCTGTTGGGTACACTCTTATTGCCAGGCGCATCAAAGGCACAGGCGGTATCTCAGCCGGAGAAACCCTCGGTGAATGCACAAGCGGATATGGGTTGGAAACAGGTGCGCAAGCCGTATGGCAGACCGCAGTATCAGACACAGGGGACCCAGACCGCAACAGGTGCGCAGAGCGTCATTCAGCAGGTCAATGCAGCGCGTGCACGAAATGGACTGCGTGCACTCAGACAGGATGCGGCAATGACACGTGCAGCCAATATCCGTGCGGCCGAGCTTGCAAAGAAGTTTTCTCATACACGTCCCAATGGTGCGCGTGGTATGACAGCACTGGCTGAAGCAGGTGTCTCTTACCGTGCGGCAGGTGAGAACATCGCAATGGGACAGACAAGTGCACAGCAAGTCATGTCTGCGTGGATGGGATCGAGTGGACACCGGGCGAACATTCTGTCCAGCCGATTTGGACGCATTGGCGTTGGACAGGCAGTTATCAATGGCAGAACTTATTGGGTTCAGCTGTTTGCAGACTAAGACAAAACCCCAGCCGTAGGACGGCTGGGGCAGCTTGTCGAAAAAGTCTTTGAGCCATTTTGTTTTGGAGCGGAGCGACCCTAAGTTTTTAAAATCCAAGGATATGCGCCTTGGATTTTGTCCGCGACTCGCGCAAACGTGCGCGAAACCGGGGGTATCAGAGCCAGTTTCTACCGGAACTGGCTCTGTATCTAGGGGGACTGGGTTCCCTTGGAAAGACTGTCGAAGTTCTTTGACAGTCTCCCTCAGCCGTAGGATAGCTGGGGGAGATATTCTTACTTTTCCACAAGGTCTGGTCGCTTGGGATTGATATTGTTCTGGAGGATCATGCGTTTGACAAGCTGGATTTGTCCCCAATCTGGCGCGATTTCTAGTGTTTTTGTGGAATCTAAAAATTCCTGCCAGAGTGCATCTTGCAGTTGCTTGAGTAACACAGGGGCTTTGCCACCAATCAGCTGACCGTCTAGTTCGCGTGCGCGGATGCACAGATCGCTGCAAGAGGTTATGATGACTTCATCTGCTTCGCGCAGTTCTTCCAGAGTGAAAGGCTTTTCCAGAACAGGGATGCTCAAATGTTCGCACATCCGAATGAGGTGCGCACGTGCGATACCAGCTAAGATATGGTGATCGGCTGGATGCGTCACAAGTACACTGTGGTGCAGGATATGGATGTTGGAATGTGCGCATTCCGTTACAAAGCCGTTTCGGTGGAATACTGTTTCGTCACAGCTTTTCGATACTGCTTGCTGATATGCCATAACAGAGGGGATGAGGTTGAGTGTTTTAATATTGCAGTGGGCAAAACGTGTATCTGGAACGGAAATCAGTCGATATTCCTTGGTGAGGGGGACGAGTTTTTCGGGAGTCAGCATGATCCATAAATTTGCAGGGACATTTGGAAAGGCATGACCGCGCGGCGCAGTGCCACGGGTGACTTGCCAGTATACAAATTGCTCTGGCTCATCCAGACGGTGCACCAGTTCGCAAAGCAGCGTGCGCAAGGTCTCTTTGGCGCAGGGAACCTCTATATTTAGAAGCGCTGCGGAACGATAGAAACGGTCTAAATGTTCTTCCAGGTTATGGATGATATAGCCAGCACACATAGAGGCATCATAAACACCATCCCCAAAATAAGCACCGCGGTCGAGCATGGGAACAGACATCTCATCCAGTTCGCCAATCCGACCATTATAGTATCCCAAAGTTTTCATGGTTTCTCCTCAAATTCATCTGCTCTCAAACCTTTTTTGCGTTTGCGCACCGCCTCGGTCAGCAGAAATTCAATTTGTCCATTGATAGAACGAAAATCATCCTCTGCCCACTGCGCAATTTCATTGTACAAAGCGGCAGAAAGGCGCAGTGGCACCTGCTTTTTTGCTTTTTCTTTGTCAGCCAAGTAGCCACCTCCCTTAAATTTTATCATATCAAATCCTGATTGCAGGGTCAAGGGGGTTGATATCATATATTTTTTGACTTTTGGAACGTTGCTTTCTATCATGTGTTTGATAAAATATCAACATAGATGCATTGTATATTTGGTGAGGAGTGATTGTGTTGAAAAGGTGGAAAATCATGGCTTTTGCAGGCATGGTATTGGTAGCTTGTACTGGATTTAGTATCCGCTTTTTGGGAATGGAAAAGCCGAATTTGCCATTTACAAAAACAGATATCAAAACCGTGACTATGCACCATTTCACCGTTCCAGCCGAGGCGGAAGAAAAACGGTAAACGATTCGGAAACGATCGCGCGTATCTATAACACGATCATAGAGCTGTCGATTCGAAATGGGTCGGGAACATCGATTGCAGGCGGAGAAACACTGGAATTTCAAATTTTTTGTGCAGATGGAACACGGTTTGTACTGCACACAACGCAAGTACAGGAGGGAACACGGATAACGCTTCCAGATGGTTCGGTATATACCAAACATGAGGCTGTTTTGCCCCTCTGGTATGAGAATGCGGTGACAGCAGTTCAAGTACCATGAAAACTTTTGGATTCAAAAAAGTCTTTTCACTGTTTTGCTGTGGAGTGAAGCGACTTTTTTGACACGCTGAGCCGGATTGCATTTGCAATCCGGCTTTTTTAAGGCAATACCGCATGGAGCGTGCTAGGCGGTTTGATACCATTAGCATTATTCAAGATGTTCAGGCAGGGTTGCAACTTCGTCCTTAATGGTTTTGAGCACAAAATGCGTTTTTGTTGCAGATACGCCTGGCATACTTTTAATATTGCGGTGGATCTGCTCCAGACTGCTGGACGAATCGGTTACGATTTTCAGAAGGAAGTCAAACTCTCCAGTCAGATAGTGGCATTCTGCTACATTGGGGTGCTGACGGATCATATCAACGAGATCATCATAATATTTGGGATGTTCTAAGCAAACCTCCATGAGCGCTGTTAGGTCGTTGCCCACTTGTGTCGGGTCAATGAGAACCGTATATTGCCGAATAATACCAGCAGCCTCCATACGACGGATACGTTCAATAACAGCAGACACGGACAGATTTACTTTTTGGCTGATATCCGACGCCTTACAACGGGCATTGATGCGCAGACAACGCAGGATATCCAGATTGATACGATCAATCATGAAAGATGACACCTCTCTTTGAATCATCAGGATTTACGGGGGAATTAGGGGCTGTTTGAAAAATCGAAAATTTGTCTTTTTCTACAGGGAACGGCATCCACTGCGTTAAAAATACTCGAAATCCATCAAGGATTCCTGCGTTTTTTGCCTTGTGGCTGCTCGCTCCCTGCGAAAAATCCGTCAATTTCTCTATTTTCAAACAAGCCCTAGGGCGTATCTGAAAACAAAGAAATCGCCGGACTTTTCGCAATGCGTGTGTAGATGCAAGACAAAAAACGCAGGAATCCTTGATGGATTCCGTGTATTTTTAACGCAGCAGATGCCGCTCATTGTAGAAAAAGACCAGAATTTCGACTTTTCAGACAGCCCCTAAAAAATGAATCGGGATAACAGACTAAAGGTGTAATCTGCGACAAAAATCCCTCATTTATCCATTATACCGCCCAAATGCGCTGCTGTCAAAAAAATCCCTCTGGAAGGCACAAATCACCAGTTGGCAGCTTGTCCCATGAGAAGACAGAAACCAGTTCGTGCGCACGTACAGGCATTGGGGTAGGAATAAGCCCAGCGGCATAGGCAAGTGCGCCAGTCAGCTCGGCGGGCGTAAAACGCTTTCGCAAGATGCCAAGATCAAGGTCAGCGTCACGCTTGGACAGCCGTCTGCCATCAGCATCGTTCAGCAATGGAATGTGGATAAACTCCGGCGGGGCAAAGCCAAGCAGACGGTGCAGCCAAATCTGGCGCGCGGTAGAGCCAAGCAGATCACGACCGCGCACAACTTCAGTGATACCCTCATGTCCATCATCGACAACGACTGCAAGCTGATACGCAAATACACCATCCGAGCGGCGCAGGATGAAATCACCACATTCTGTTTGCAGGGATTCTGTACATGCACCTTGCAGACCATCAATAAAAGAAATCGTTTCATCTGGTACGCGAATGCGGATGGCAGCACCGCGCTGTTTTCGCTTTTCTGAGATCTGTTCTGGTGTGAGATCACGACAGGTTCCAGCATAGATGACACGCCCATCGGATAGGTGTGGGGCAGAGGCGGCATGCAAGGCAGCGCGAGAACAAAAACAGGGATAAAGATATCCTGCATCTGCCAGCTGATCGAAATAGGTTTGATAAATGGGGGTACGTTCGCTCTGGTAATAGGAACCGTCTGCGCCGCCTTTTGATGCACCAGCATCCCAGTCCAGCCCCAGCCAGTGCAGATCATCCTCAATGAGGTTGGCATAGTCACGTGGGCAGCGCTCAGGGTCGAGGTCTTCAATGCGCAGAATATACGAACCGCTTTGGCTGCGCACGGACAGCCAAGAGAGTAGTGCGCACAGGACATTGCCTAGGTGCATGCGCCCGCTCGGTGAGGGCGCAAATCGCCCGACAACTTGTTTCATGGCAAGCTCCTTCGAAGAATTCTTATTTTTATTATACCATAAAAAAGTAAAAAACGCATCTATGAAAAAGAAAGGAGTGCGGTACTTTGTTTGTGTATGCTATAATGAAGGAGATCATAGTCTGGTTGATACCAGAAGATCGAAGGAGGTATTAAAATGAAAAGAGGTGCTGCAATTCTTTGTTCCCTTGTGCTCGCGGTGGTCAGTGTGGTTGTATTTGTTTTTGTACTGCCAGTCGGTGGACCCGCACTGCCGGGGACGAGTATTCTGGATGATGCACCAAGATCATCAGAGGCACAGGCAAAACAGCCAGAACAGCAGCCCCCTGTGATATCAGAGTCAGAGGATTTGGGAAGCCATCCGATGGACGCGATCATTGAAACGATGACGCTGGAGGAGCAGGTTGCGCAGATGTTTTGGGTGCGCTGTCCACAGCAGGGAGCCGTAGAGTTCGTCGAGAAATATGCACCAGCAGGCTTTGTGCTATTTGGGCAGGACTTTGAGAATAAGAGCAAGGAGGATATTGCACAAACCGTTTACACCTATCAGGAGGCATCAAACATTCCACTTCTGATTGGCGTAGATGAGGAAGGCGGCAAGGTTGTGCGCGCAAGTGCATACCGTCAGCTGCGCCGCTGGCCGTTTGAATCCCCGCAGGAAGTATATGCACAGGGAGGACTTTCAAGGGTGGAAGAAGACACTGTCGAAAAAGACCAGTTCCTCAAAAAGCTGGGTATCAATGTAAATTTGGCACCTGTTGCAGATGTTTCTACCAATGCAAAGGACTTTATGTATCCGCGTACCTTGGGAAAAAGCGCAAAGGAAACCGCGGACTATATTGGAGTTGTGGTACGAACCATGAAGCAAGATGGAATGGGTTCTGTGCTCAAGCATTTTCCGGGCTATGGTTCCAATGGAGATACACATACAGGGTCTGTAACAGATACACGCCCAGCAGAGACATTCCATAACAGCGATTTTCTCCCATTCCGAGCAGGCATTGCGCAGGGCGCAAATGCAATTTTGGTCAGCCATAATATTGTACAGGTGTTTGATGCGGCACAGCCTGCCTCACTCAGCCCCAATATTCACCAGATTTTGCGGGAAGAGTTGGGATTCCAAGGCGTGATCGTGACAGATGATCTTGCAATGGGGGCGATCACCGTTCCGGAAAAGGAAGCCGCAGTTTTGGCAGTGCAGGCAGGCAATGATCTGTTATTGTCTTCTAACTTTGAAGCACAGTACCGCGCAGTTTTGGAAGCAGTAAAGGTGGGAACGATTTCGGAGGACACCATTCATCATGCAGTGCGCCGTGTGCTGCAATGGAAGGCTGATTTGGGACTCATCAAAGCACAGGGTACATAAAATAGGAAGTGAAATAGATGGACACAGAACAGCTGAGAGTGCTTTTGCTTGCAGAGCAGGATACAACCTATCAGGCGTTTCGGTATCGGTTGATTCCGGGCGCAGGACAGCTCATCGGCGTGCGTATGCCTACGTTACGCATGATTGCGGCAAAAATTGTGCGGACGGATTGGCGCACTTGGTTAGATACCCTGCAGTCAGATTGCTGGTATGAGGAAATCATGCTGCGTGGGCTTGTGACGGCGCTTGCAGAAATGCCGCTTCCAGAACGGCTCGCACGTGTAAAAACCTTTGTGCCTGAGATTCAAAACTGGGCGGTGTGTGATGCGGTATGCGGTACACTTCATTGAGGACAAAACCATACTTTGGGACTTTTTACCAAAAGTGCCGTAAAGCCCCTGCCTTTAGGCATGGGGATATAAGGCACACATAGATTCCCCGTTCATGAGGGTATTGTCTTGTATTAGATGAAAAATAGTAGTATAATGTTTTCATGAAATATAAAAACAATAACAATGTGGTATACTCATGCAAATATCATGTAGTTTGGTGTCCAAAATATCGGAGAAAAGTCTTGGTCAATGGTGTTGATATACGATTAAAGGCGCTCATAGGGGAAGTCTGCAATGAATATCACATCGACATTATAGAAATGGAGATTA
>JAHHRJ010000055.1 GCA_020025885.1 Butyricicoccus sp.
TTGCCAAGGTGGAGGTAGCGAGTTCGAGCCTCGTCATCCGCTCCATTTAAAAAACTCACTCAATCGAGTGGGTTTTTTTGTTTTCTGCAATTTTAAGTTCTTTGTCAATAGTTGGGGGAAACAAAACCACAGTATTCAAAACAGTGTTGAGTCAAACAGCTGAACACTGTTTTGGTTATGCTAAGAAGCAATTCTATTTCTGAAGCGATTGAAATTACGCCCCTCATAGCAGACGCGCTTTAGAACTTTGATTTTATTGTTGCAGCCCTCGGTATAGCCATTGCTCCAAGGGCAATCCATAGCATTCAGGATTTCATGAAACCATGTGCGGCAGGCTTTCAGACAACTTTCAAATTCTGGAAACGCTATTGTTGTGGTGGTTTTCATCCAATTAGGGCGTATCTGAAAACAAAGAAATCGACGAATTTTTCGCAGTGAGTGCGTAGATGCAAGGCAAAAAGCGCAGGAATCCTTGATGGATTCCGCATATTTTTAATACAGCAGATGCTGCTCATTGTAGAAAACCACCAGAATTTCGACTTTTCAGATAACCCCTAATAATTCTGTGATATGATTTCTTATAAGCATTGTGACACTTCCTTTTTGTTTGGTAGGGATACTTTAACAATAAGTGATTTTGTATCAATGCTCAACTATTTTTTCAAATTTAGAGGTTAGGTTTTTTCTGACCTCAACATTTATTATAGAACCTCAAACGGATTCACTAACCTTACAAAATCCCCTTTCTATCTTTATATAATATATGCTCTTATAGCCAGATATAAAAATTGCGCATTCTTCTCTAATAAGAATGCGCAGATCTATTTAAAAAGAAAAAACCACGCCTGACGTCCTCTGCCAGCGTGGAAAAGCCATAATCAAACCCAAAAGCACTTCTGCCTTAATTACTTGGTGCTGTTTTCAATCTCTTCACCATAGATCAGGTCGTCAATATCTGGCGTATCCGGACGCTGCGGACGAATCCAAGTCATCAACATATCACATTCCTCCTTTCAAAAATCAAGTTACAAGGTCAGCCGCTGAATGCAGAAGCGCATGCTCTGCATTCTTTGCATAGTATATCAGAAACCACCCAAGAAATCAAATAAACTTTATGTAAACATTCCATGTGATTTTTGTAAATTCTCTTCGGCTTTGGTTTCTGAGAATAAAAAAGGACGATATGCAATGCATACCGACCAAACTCCCCGAACTAAGGGAAAATAAAGCCCCCGCGATGCCGATGCAGCCCATTAAAATAACCTGCACGACTGAGCAGGTGGGTTTCCTATCTCGAGCCTCTGTGCTTCCAACTTCCGTTTTTGATTCACGGGAGGCCTGCACTTGGAACGAGAAGATATTCGGAATCCCGAAAACAAAATGTGGGTTTAAAACAAGCTGCTGTCAAACATCACAGGGGGATTTGAACTTATAGAAGAAAGTGCTTTATGCAAACGCGCGATTATTCGCCGTCCTCTTCATACATTTCTTCCACGCGCTCCATTACGATCGCAAAGATGCGGTCTGCTTCCTCATCGTCCTCAACGGAGACCAGAACTTCCTCGCCATCTTCTTCTACGACCTTCAGGATCACGACCTCAGCTTCTTCATCCACAGCGAGCTGTGCCGGAATGAAAGCCATATACATCTGACCGTCAACTTCAACAGTGTCGATGTGCTCAAATTCTACTTCGTTTCCGTTCTCATCTGTTAAGAGAACGTAATTATTTTCTTCGCTCATAAAGCATGAACCTCCATGTAGTAAATTCTATGCCGCACGGCGGCTCTTGATTCCTGCTATCATCAGGATACCCGAAATGCGCTGAATTTTCAATGGTTTTTCATGAAAATCTCATAATTTTTTTATCGGGTTTAAAATACGTATGGATATACGCATCTCAGCTCAGACTATTACTTTACGCCACAAGAGGTATGGTTGTCAAGGAAAAGCTGATGTTTTCTATTTTTAATATTTTTTTGAGATTTGCGCTTGACAAGTACTCGATATAGACGTATAATATCAAAGCAACAATAAAGCAAGGTGTGCTACGGCGCATCTTCACCCGCCGCTTTCCGCAAACGGGTCCACATCGTTTCTTTCCTGCTGTACAGATTTGCTTATGGGCTTATTCTGTATCATGTAGGGTGGATCATGTTTGGACAGCGCGGCTGTCTTTTTTTTATCAAATTATCAATTTCCCCGTCTATTCATAGGAGGTGTGTTCGCTATTAGCAGCATGGAACATCAGATCAATGAAGATATCCGAGATAAGGAAGTCCGCCTGATCGCCGACGACGGCGAGCAGCTTGGCATTGTGTCCGCGCAGAAGGCGCTGGAGATTGCCATCGAAAAGGGTATGGACTTGGTTAAGATCGCGCCGCAGGCGCAGCCGCCAGTGTGCCGTATCATGGACTATGGTAAGTTCCGTTTCGAACAGGCAAAGCGCGAGAAAGAAGCGCGTAAGAACCAGCGTGTTGTGGAAATCAAGGAGATCCGCCTGACCCCTGGCATTGATGTCAACGACCTGAACGTCAAGGTAGGTCATGCTCGTCGTTTCCTCAAGGGTGGCGACAAGGTTAAGGTATCTGTCCGTTTCCGCGGTCGTGAGGTCACCCATTCTTCCATCGGTCTGGAGCTGCTTCAGCGTTTTGCAGAACAGTGCACAGAATTTGGCGTTATGGAAAAGCAGCCCAAGCTAGAGGGTCGCCACATGCACATGTTCCTTTCCCCTAAGAAGGACAAGTAAACCATACAAGCTGCATCATTCTTTTGGATGCGACACATAGAGAGGAGTTTATAAAATGCCTAAGATCAAAACGCACAGCGGTGCAAAGAAGAGATTCAAGGTTTCCAAGAGCGGTAAGATTAAGCGCGCTCATGTTGGCCGTCGTCACATTCTGACCAAGAAGAACACCAAGCGTCTGCGTCACCTCCGCAAGGAAGGCTTTGCAGACAAGACAAACGTAGCAGAGGTAAAGCGCCTGCTGCCTTACGCGTAATTTCTTTTTTACCAGAGATTTAAGGAGGCTAACATAACATGGCAAGAGTAAAAGGCGCGATGATGTCGCGTAAGAGAAGAAAGAAGATTCTGAAGCGTGCGAAGGGTTACTTCGGCGCAAAGTCCACCCATTTTAGAACTGCCAATCAGGCGGTTATGAAGTCCCTCAAGTACGCTTACATTGGTCGTAAGCACAAGAAGCGTGACTTCCGCCGTCTGTGGATCACCCGTATTTCTGCGGCTTGCAAGGCTTGTGACATCAATTACAGCCGTTTCATGAACGGTCTGAAGAAGTCCGGCATCGAGATCAACCGCAAGATGCTGTCTGAGCTGGCAATCAACGATAATGCTGCATTCTGCGCACTGGTTGAGAAGGCAAAGGCTGCTCTCTAATTGAGATTTTTAAGAGGACGCATATAGCGTCCTCTTTGTTTTGCCCAAATTCTACTCTGTTTACAAACCAAACAAAGGCACGCAAACGCGTACCTTTGTTTTTCGATTATTCCAGATTCAGTTTATTTTTCAGGATGTAGTTGGTTCCAAAGTAGAAGATTGCGGCTTGTACAAGGGATACCGCAATACTAAATCCCATTATTGCATGCAATCCATAAACTGGATCAATTGTAATTGTATTCATGAAAAATTGAAGCAACCCGCTGACCATCCCCTGATTATTTATTGCAAGGAAGCCACTGAGGAACGACAGCACGACATCAATCGCAATATACCACACAAATGCCATTGCAACACGATGCTTGTTTGCGAGATGACCCAGCGCAATTGCCAGATACACCTGACTAATCGAAGCGATCACACTCATAGCACCAGCCACAAGCATTTCCAGCCCAAATACAACTTGATTGAATCCGATCTCAGAGAACAGGATATTGGCACTCGAGAAAAAGTCTGCCCAGCTGATCTGACTTGCACCAAGAATAAAGATGGACACAATTCCGACCACACCAGAAAGCACAGTCATGATTGTTGCACCAAGCAGCTTTGAGAAAGTCAGCTGCCATGTAGGAACTGGCAGAGTAAACATAAGATAGCCTTCTTGCCCCAGCAGACCCTTATAGAACCGCTGTACAATGATCACAAAGGTCATAACGGCTACTGCAACACAGAGTGCAGTATACACCATGATGGCTGTCATTTGCGGCACAGCCATATCCATATTCATTTCGACGTTTGCCCAGAGCATAAAGTGATTGACGAGTGCAACTGCAAGCACCGCACCATAGAGAGGAATGAGTCCTTTGGACAGCGACTTCATCTCATATTTCATCAATTTTCCAAACATTTAAAATGCACCTCCCTGATATGGTACAGCACGGAAGACTTCACGGAACAGCTGGTCTACCGACTTTCCTTCTTGTTCACGGATATTGTCTACCGTATCATGACGCACGATCTGACCGTTTTGCAGGAATACGACCTCATCCAGCACACGTTCCACATCAGAAATGAGGTGGGTGGAGATCATAACCGTTCCATTTTCGTTGTAGTTGGTCAGAATGGTATCCAGAATAAAGTCACGTGCCGCAGGGTCAACACCCGCGATCGGCTCATCCAGCAAATAGAGATCTGCCTTGCGGCTCATAACCAGAACCAGCTGAACCTTTTCCTTTGTGCCCTTGGACATGGTCTTAATGCGATCCATCGGGCGAATATCGAGTGCAGAGAACATTTCTGCTGCCTTCTGGCGGTCAAAATCTGCATAAAAGTCACTGAAAAAGTCCATCAGATCAACGGTCTTCATCCAGTCTGCAAAATACATACGGTCTGGCAGATAGCTGATGACCGACTTTGTCTCAATGCCTGGTGCATACCCATTGACCAGCAGAATGCCCTCCGTTGGGCGAAGCAGACCATTGAGGAGTTTGATAAACGTGGTCTTACCCGAACCATTTGGTCCCAAGAGTCCAACGATCTTGCCGCGACCAATATTGAGGTCAATGCGGTCTAACGCACGCTTTGCACCATAACACTTGCTCAGTCCCTGCGCACGGATCAGCATATGATCCGGCATTTTTTCCGTTTCCATAAAACTGTTTTGGTTGCGGATCTTTTCCATCATACGTTCCCCCTTTTCCGGTTTCGCAGCATATCTGCTGCCTCAGTTTCGTTATATCCAATCGTCTCCATACCAGTCACATAGAGTTCCATTTTTTCCTCCGCCAGACAGCGCCGTACATTGTTCACCGATTGTGCATCCTGTGTCACAGTACGTCCTGTGGTGCGATTGGTTGCCACGAGTCCATCCTGTTCGAGCTGTGCCAGCGCACGCTGCATGGTGTTTGGGTTGACCTGTGCCTCAGCAGCAAGTTCCCGCACCGAAGGCATACGTGCTCCCAGCGGATACACGCCAGACACAATACGCTCGGTAAGCTGTTCGGTCAGCTGTATCCAGATTGGACGGTCATCCGTCAATTTCCATTGCATAGTCAGCCTCTCCTTCTCTATTGTGTTGTTGTATTATTAACTTAATACAAATATACATTATCGTTTCTGCTTTGTCAAGAACTTTTTAAAAAATTTTTTACAACACAAAATTTCTGATTTTCTGCATATAAAAACCCCGAACCTATCCCATACGCGATAGATTCGAGGGCGGTGATTACTTCAGCAGATTTTGCTCAATACGCTTTCTCGCTTCCACGCGATAAATACGATACCCTTGAGAAGAGAATTTCTCCTCATACTCCGTCATAATATTATCATAGTCCGATTTGTGCAGATCGAGCGAAATATTTTGCAGCAGCCATCCATTCTGGCACAACTCACCCAGCGACCACTCAAACAGGCGCTGATTGTCTGTCTTAAAGAAGATCGCACCATCTTCTTTAAGGATCTCGTCATAGACTGCAAGGAAGGCACGCCAAGTCAGGCGACGCTTGCGCTGGCGATTGGGTGGCCACGGATCGGAGAAATTGAGATAGATCAGAGAAACCTCTCCCGGCGCAAAAATTTCGTTCAGTGCCGCAGCATCAAAAGACAAAAAGCGCAGATTTGGCAGTTCTTCGCTGACAGCCTTTTCGGTTGCCATAATCAGTGCGCCTTCTTCTTTTTCGATCGCAACAAAGTTGATTTCTGGATTGCGGCGTGCATTTTCCAGAATAAAGCGTCCCTTACCGCAGCCGATTTCCAGACGAATGGGGTTATCATTTCCAAATAGCTGCTTCCATGCGCCACGCTGGGCTCTTGGGTCTTCTACCATAACAGATGCACACTGTGCAAAGCGTACATCCAGATTCTTCTTTTTGCGCATTCTCATGCGTTTCATTCCTCCAAACCGAAACTCTTTGTGCCATTATTATAGCGTGTTTTCCCATTCATTTGCAAGTATATCCGACATTTTTCTGAAAGAGTGTGCAAAAACAGCCTCCCAAATGGGAGGCTGCTCAGCGTGTCAAAAAAGTCACTGTGCCCTTTTTATTTTGGAACGAAGCGACCTTAAATTTTCAAAATCCAAGGACATGCGCCTTGGATTTTGCCCGTGACCCGCGCAAACGTGTGCGAAACCAGGGGTATCAGAGCCAGTTTCTACCGGAACTGGCTCTGTATCTAGGGGGACTGGGTTCCCCTGGAAAGGCTGTCAAAGTAAGAAAGCTTACAAGAAAAATCAGCAGACACCCCAAAGCACCAGATGCGAAAGTTTTAATTTTCATTTTACACACTCCTCTTCGACCGTGATTGGTTGCAATCTCTCGGATTTTATGTGTCACTGCTTTTGTTATGTACAGTTTATTACAATTTATTTTCTTTATCAATTTTAAAAGCTACGCTGCCACTTAGATATCCCGCGAGAAAGTATTTTTGAAACCACAGTGGGGAATATGACCCCAAAATTGACAGCACTTCCTAAAGCCGTTATAATCACAGTAGTATTGCCCTCATTTTATGAATTAAGGATGGATTTCTCATGGCATTTCACCGCGCAAGTGGTGTGCTCATGCACATCACCTCTCTGCCCTCTCCCCATGGCATTGGCTCATTGGGACAGGCTGCTTTCGATTTTATAGACTTTCTGCGGGATGCAGGACAACGCTATTGGCAGGTACTCCCACTTGGGCATACCAGCTTTGGCGACTCTCCCTATCAGTGTTATTCCGCCGCTGCGGGTAATCCGCTCCTCATTGACCTCGATCAGCTTGTCACAGATGGACTGCTGACCGCCGATGAAGTCCGCGCTGCTGACCAAAACTGGAACCCTGACAAGATAGACTACGTGCAGGTGATCGCATCGCATTATCCCTTGCTGCGCCGCGCATATGAACGCGCACAGGAAATGCCCCAGATCATGGCAGCTGTACAAGCATTCCGCACGCATGCCGCTGAATGGATCGAAGACTATGCGCTGTTTATGGCACTCAAAGAAGAGCGCTTCGAGCTTGCTCCACTTTGGGAATGGACAGATCCCGCACTGCTGCACCGTGACCCAGATGCACTGGCTGCTGCACATGAGGAACTGAAACAGGAAATCGACTTTCGTGTATTCCTGCAAACGATCTTCTTTGCCCAGTGGGGCGCTTTGCGTGCCTATGCTGCAAAGGCTGGCGTCCGCATCATTGGCGATATTCCAATCTACGTTTCTCCAGATTCCTCTGACGTATGGCAGCACCCCTCTTTGTTTCAGGTCGATGTCGATTGCAAACCGAAAAAGGTTGCTGGCGTACCGCCTGACTATTACTCTGCAAACGGTCAGCTATGGGGCAATCCTGTTTATAACTGGAAAGAGCACGAAAAAACCGCGTATGCTTGGTGGATCTGGCGAATCCAGCAGAATGCTGATTTGTTCGACGTGATTCGTATGGACCATTTCCGCGGCTTTGAGTCCTATTGGGAAATTGATTCCAAAGAAGAAACTGCAATCCATGGTGTTTGGCGCAAAGGTCCTGGCATGAAGCTGTTCCGCGCACTGGATGCCGCCATCCCAAATCTGCCCATGATCGCAGAAGATCTTGGTATTTTGACAGATAAAGTCAAAGCACTTCTGCGCAGTACCGGATTCCCCGGCATGCGTGTGATGATTTTCGGCTTCAACCGTTTTGATGACAACGACCATCTGCCCCATAACTATCCTGTCAATTGTATCGCTTATACCGCTACCCATGACTCACAATCCATCTGTGAGCAGATCATGGATCTATGCACACCGGAGGATGCGGACTTTGCAAAGTCCTATATCCGCTGGGACACGCGCGAACCGCTTGCATGGTCTGCAATCCGCACCCTGTTTGCGTCTCCGGCCGCCATTGCAATGACCACCATGCAGGATTTACTGAACCTTGGTGCAGACAGCCGTATGAATGTCCCATCCACGCTAGGCAGTAACTGGGCATGGCGTGTGCGCCGTGAGGGACTCAATGCCGATGTTGCCGCATTCCTGCGTGGTGTTACAGACACCACACGGCGTCTGCATCCACTCCCCACAATTTTCGAGGAGCAGCCGCTCGATGAGATTGAAGTGGTGCCTGTGACCCGCGATATGGATTATGGTGCACGCCGATACTGGACAGATGTACAGGAACAATATGACCTACTGAAAAAAGCAAACGTCTTTTTGAGTCGTTTTGAATCATAACTGTGTTGTGCAGACGATCGATTTGATATCTGTATAACCGAAAGGAGAACGCTAAAACCATGAGCATCAAAGCTGTAATTTTTGATTTAGACGGCACTCTGCTTGACACCTTGGGTGATCTGGCAAACGCCGTCAATGCTGCAATGCGTCATTACAATTTCCCCCTTCTAAGTGAAGATGAAGTATGTGCCCGCGTTGGAAATGGCGTGCGCCGCCTGATTGAGCGCAGTGCCCCAGCCGGTACAGAGGAAGCTGTCATAGATGACTGCCTCAAGCGCTTCCAAGAACACTATGAGGAACACCTTGTTGAGCGTACCCACCCGTATCAAGGCATTCCAGCCGTGATCGATGCATTCCATAGCCGCGGTGTGCGCATGACTGTACTTTCCAATAAGTATCAAGCCGCTGCGGATCGACTGGTTTCACATTACTTCCCCAGTCAAATGGCACTCACACGCGGCGAGCTTCCGGGCGTACCACGCAAGCCAGATCCGACTTCCACCCACCAAATCTTATCTGCGCTTGGTGTGAAGCCAGACGAAGTGTTGTATATTGGTGACAGTGATGTGGATATGCAGACGGCAACCGCTGCTGGCGTGACTGCAATCGGTGCACTCTGGGGTTTCCGTGACCGTGAATCCCTTCTTTCAGCGGGTGCAGAGCATATCGCGGAACATCCCGAAGACCTCATTCAGCTGCTCGACCGCTTGCAGCTCGATGCCGCATTACATGCATTTGAGAAAAACGGATTCACCTCCATATTCTGTGCCACACCGGCACAGGCAGCCGACTATATTGCAAGTCAATGTCATGGTAAAACCGTTGGCATGGGCGGTTCTGTTACGCTGGATACACTCGGTGTCTACGAGCTTTTGCAGAAGGATGCCGATGTACATTGGCACTGGAAAGGCGATGATATGATTACCTCTGGCGACGTATTTTTGACCTCTGCAAATGCAGTCTCCGCGGCGGGTGAAATCATAAACATTGATGGTGCATGCAACCGGATCGCAGCTTCGGTTTACGGCTTTGATACCTGCTATGTTGTTTGTGGTATCAACAAGCTCACTCCAGACCTTGACAGTGCCATGCGCCGTGCACGTGAAATCGCCGCACCACTCAATGCAAAGCGACTCAATAAGCGCACCCCTTGCGTAGTTGATGGACAATGTCACGACTGCCATAGTCCTGAGCGCATCTGTCGTGCCATGACCGTTGCGATGGCACCGCCTGGCCGCATGTCTCACTATGAGATCATTCTGGTTGGCGAAAATCTCGGGTATTAAACAGCAAAAAACAGGCACGAACATGCCTGTTTTTTTATTTTATGACTCTTGTTCTCGTAATGCCAGCTGATAGAGTGCATTTTTCTTGACACCGCACTCTGCTGAAACCATCTTGACGGCATCTTTAAGCGTTTCCCCTGCCGCAAGACGCACCTGTACCGCCTGCAATGCGCGATCCATCGCCGCATCTGCATCCTCTTCGGTCACCACTTCCGGCGCTCCCTCCACAATAAGCACAAATTCTCCGCGTGGTGCATTGTCTGCATAATAGGCAACCGCCCTGCCCAGCGTACAGCGGCGCGTTTCTTCATGCAGCTTGGTCAGCTCACGTGACAATGCAATGTGTCGTTCTGCACCAAACGCCGCGCAAAGATCATCCAGTGTCGCACGGAGCTTATGCGGTGCCTCATAGAAGATCATTGTGCGCTTTTCGTCACGCAATGCGTTGAGATGTGCACGCCGTGCCTTCTTATTGACCGAAAGGAATCCCTCAAAACACCAGCGTCCCGTTGGCAAGCCAGAAGCCGCGAGCGCACAGACTGCCGCACAGCAGCCGGGCACCGGAATCACCGGAATACCTTCGGGTGCACACAGCGCAACCAAATCTTCTCCCGGATCAGAGACCGCTGGTGTACCTGCATCCGTAACCAGCGCACAATGTTCCCCTGCCAAAAGGCGTGCAAGAATTTCCTCACCGCGCTGTCTGCGGTTGTGTTCATAATAACTAATGAGCGGCTTTGCTGGCAGATCCAGCGCAGTCATCAGCTTCTTGGTTACGCGTGTATCTTCTGCTGCAATAAAATCCACCTCGCGCATCACCTCACAGGCACGCGGAGAGAAATCACCTAAATTTCCAATCGGTGTAGCAACCAGATATAATGTACCAGGCATATGAAAAAACACCTTTCTATCTTACTTTCTATAAAAATACTTTATCATCACATATACCACAGCAATTCCTATGCGACTTCATTTTTTATTCTTAGGGCGTATCTGAAAAACAAAGAAATCGACGAACTTTTTGCAATGAGTGTGTAGATGCAAGGCAAAAAACGCAGGAATCCTTGATGGATTTCGAGTATTTTTGATGTAGCAGATGCCGCTCATTGTAGAAAAAGACCAGAATTTTGACTTTTCAGATAGCCCCTCAATGATAGGCTCTTCTATGACCATCTGCTTCAATTATCCATGGAAGAACTGTTTCCATTGTCCCATCCTTGCATATTGACACTCCCCACGGCTAAAGCCGGGGGATTCTCGGTTCGCTGACCGCAGCC
>JAHHRJ010000056.1 GCA_020025885.1 Butyricicoccus sp.
AACACACTTTCACTTTAATTCATACTGTTTTCTAGATTTATAGAGTACTAGTAAACATGAAAAAAAGCGCAACCATGCAGATGATACCAATAACCAGTTTACCTGTCAATAATTTTTTCAACTCAGACATCTCTCTCTCTCAATGCTCTTAGCCAAACAAGCTGATCTGTGTACTCTTGGGCATGGAACCCAACGCACCAACTTGATCCAAGAGATCGATAACCGACTTAGATACCTTGGAGCAGCGCACAGAAATTTCCTCTGCGGATAAGAACTTTCCATTTTTTCGTTCTTCCACCAAACTGATCGCCGCCTGTTCCCCAATGCCTGGCATCGAAGTAAACGGTGGAATAAGTCCATTTTCTGTCACCAAAAAACGGGTTGCATCCGATTCATAGATATCCATAGGCGCAAAGGTAAAGCCTCGTTTATAAAACTCATGGCATACTTCGAGCGTGGTCTGTGTATCCTTTTCTGCCGCAGAAATGGTCTTTTCCACATCTTTTTGATGTAGCTCCCGAATTTTTTCTAGACAAACTTTATCTCCGCGTATCATGCTACATGCGTCAAATCCCTTTGCGCGTACAGAAAAATATGCCGCATAAAAGGCGAGTGGACGATGCACCTTAAACCACGCGATGCGAAATGCCATCATAACATACGCCACTGCATGCGCCTTTGGGAACATGTACTTGATCTTTTTACAGGAATCAATATACCATTCCGGCACATCGTTTTCCTTCATTGCCTCTTCCATTTCTGGTTTGAGTCCCTTACCCTTACGCACAGATTCCATCGTCTGGAATGCGAGCTTGGGCTGTACGCCCTTTGCGATCAAGTAGTTCATGATATCGTCACGACAGCAGATACACTCATTGAGCGGAATCCCTGCCGCAACCAAATCTGCCGCATTGCCCAACCATACGTCCGTACCATGAGACAAACCAGAAATACACAATAAATCATCGAACGTGCTTGGTCTGGTGTCCTTTACCATACCACGTACAAACTTTGTACCGAACTCGGGAACTGCCAAACATCCCAGCTCACCCAAAATGGGGTCTGGGGTATCGTCTACATAGTGCAGTGCCTTGTTTGAGGTAAAAAGACTCATCACATCCGGGTCATCGAGCGGGATCTCCTGCGCATTGACACCCGTTAAGTCCTCCAAATGCTTTATGATGGTCGGGTCATCATGTCCCAGCTCATCGAGCTTCAATAGGTTCGCATCAATGGAGTGATACTCAAAATGGGTCGTAATAATATCCGATGTTGGGTCATCTGCTGGATGCTGTACCGGACAGAAATCGTAAATTTCAACTTCTTTCGGTACCACAACAATGCCACCCGGATGCTGTCCGGTTGTGCGGCGAATGCCTGTACAGCCTGCCGCCAGGCGATTTTCCTCCGCCCGAGAGCATTCAATACCGCGTTCTTCCATATATTTCTTAACATATCCATAGGCTGTTTTTTCCGCAACTGTCGCAATCGTTCCTGCGCGGAATACATGGTCATGCCCAAATAATTCACCCGTATACTTATGGATTCTCGGCTGATACTCACCCGAAAAGTTCAGGTCAATATCGGGCACCTTGTCACCATTGAAGCCAAGGAAGGTTTCAAATGGTACTGAGAATCCCTCTTTTTTGAGCTTTGCGCCACAGCGCGGGCACATTTTATCCGGCAAACATACGCCGCATCCGACACCTTCATTTTCATGCAGCTCAAAATACTGGCACTCTGGGCACAGATAATGGGGTGCAAGCGAATTTACTTCTGTGATATCAGACAGGAAAGCAACCAAGGATGAACCAACCGAACCACGCGAACCCACCAAATAGCCGTCTTTAAGAGATTTCGTTACGAGTTTCTGTGCAATCATGTACATCACATCATAGCCATTTCCAATAATGGATTTCAGCTCTCGATCCAGCCGCTCCTGTACAATCTCTGGCAACGGGTCTCCATACATACGCTTGGCCTTTTCACGGCACATCGTTTCGAGTTCTTCGGCGGAACCTTCGATCTTCGGCGGATAGTTTTCCTTTGGAATAGGTCGTATGGACTCCAGCATATTTGCAATTTTATTGGGATTCGTGACCACCACTTCATAAGCGCGTGCCTCTCCCAAATATGCAAACTCTTTGAGCATTTCCTCCGTGGTTTTGAGATACAACGGTGCCTGATTGTCTGCGTCAGAGAAGCCCTGTCCTGCCATCAAAATGCGGCGGTATGCTTCATCCTCTGGGTCAAGGAAATGTACATCTCCTGTTGCACAGCATGGCTTTCCCAGTGCATCTGCTATGCGAAGCACTGTGCGGTTGTATTCTCGCAGAGTCTCTTCATCCTCTGCGATCCCCTTGGCGATCATAAAGTGATTGTTTGCGATGGGCTGGATTTCAAGGTAATCATAAAAATCTGCAATACGTTTAAGTTCTTCAAAGGGTTTTCCTTCCACAACTGCATGGAAAAGCTCACCCGCTTCACAGGCAGAACCAAAGATCAATCCTTCACGGTGACGGATCAGTTCCGAACGCGGCATCAAGGGACGGCGGTAGAAATGGTCAAGGAAGCTGTATGAAATGAGCTTATACAGATTTTTGAGTCCCACCTGATTCTGCACTAAAATAATAAAATGATAGCGAGGCAGATTTTTGAGTCCGCCTTCCTTGGCGCGTAAACCTGCAAGTACAGGGTTGATATCAGAGATCTTGCGCACACGCTGCTCGATTTTGAGCTTGTCCATGAGCTTGATCCAAATACGAGCCAAGACTGCCGCATCTTCACTTGCACGATGGTGCTCAAAAGGACCCACCTGCAATTCTTTTGCGAGAATATTGAGCTTAAAACGGCTCAAATGGGACAAGAGAATGCGCGACAGTCCCAGCGTATCAATATACGTAAAGTCTCGCTCAATGCCAAGCCGTTTACAAGCCGCATTCAGGAAAGACATATCAAACCCAGCATTGTGTGCCACCAACACGCGATCCCCTGCAAATGCAAGAAATCGCTCCAGTGCATCCGATAGTTCTGGTGCATTTGCAACTGTCTCATCTGAAATACCAGTCAGCTCCGTAATTTCAGGCGGAATGGGCTTGTGCGGATTGACATAGGTTTGGAATGAATCTCGAATTTCTCCGTCGCGCACCAAAACTGCTGCAATCTCCGTGATCTCTTCAGTGGCTGGTTTGAGTCCCGTTGTCTCAAGGTCAAATACAATAAAATCACCATCCAAGCCGCCATCTGCTGTACCACGCACGACCAATACTTCTGCTGCGTCATTGACATAGTAGGCTTCTACGCCGTATAGGATTTTAGGGAATTCCTCTTCCTTACCATCCACGACATGAAGTGCTAGTGGGAACGCCTGTGCACATCCATGGTCAGTGATTGCCATTGCCGACCATCCCCACTGCTTACAACGGTTAATGAGTGCCTTGGTATCCGAAACACCATCTAGCGCACTCATATTTGTATGCAGGTGCAATTCCACACGTTTTTCGGGTGCATTGTCCATACGGATCTTCTTCTTTGCCTTTACGATCGCAGTTGGTTCCAGAATGCTTTCCTTTTCGTAGGTATCAAAACTGATCTTGCCTTGTACAATCAGATGCATTCCGGTCTTGATGGCAGAAACGAGATCACCTGCCTGTTCCTTTGCCATAAACTTGGATACACGAATGGAGTTGGTATTGTCTGTGATATCGAATGCTAGCTTGACCCATTCCTTGCCACTCTTTTTACTTACGATTTCACGGTGGTCTACAAAGAATACATCGCCCTCTATGGTCACACGATCAAACGCGCCCAGCGCATCGCGAATGGCAACTGCTTCTTCCGTGTACAATTTTCCCAAAATTAAATTCTCATCAGCCACTTTTTCCACCTTTGGACGCTGATATCCAGTATCCTCACGTACAGGATGAGACTTGATCGTCTTTTTGTTCTTTTCTCCTGGATGTGCAGGGATTGGCAGGGACTCAGACGCTGCTTTGAGCGCTGCTGCACGTTCTTCTTTTTGTGTTTTCAAAATCTGTGTCACTTTTTCATCTGCAAACGGCACGGCTTCCACGACGACATGACACCCAGTCTCCGCTGTAATCTGTTCCTGCATCTGACGTAGTGCAACAGAAAAATAACCACGTGCTGTTTCTCCCATTGAGATGCGCAGATGATTGTCCGGCGCAAGCTCCCACTGACTATCTGCCAACAGTCCTGCTGCGGATGGCATGCGATGACAGAGATCTGCACGGAGCTGTTCGAGATACTTGCCAGAAAGTGTGTCACATTCATAGCGCGGCGCAATGGAAAAACGTGTCAGACCATATACACACGCAATCTCTTTGCCCAATCCCTCCAGATGGGCACGTGGCACTGGCGCATCATATGCCACATGGCAAATCATCTGCTGATGGTCATGGCTCACCGCAATCGAACGCACTTCACCGGCCATGCAGTCCTCATATTGTTTGCTGTTACAGCGATCAAAAAGCTCTGAAAGCATTTTTGCCATAAAGATACTACTCCTTAAAAAATGCAGGATGGGACAGCTTACAAGCCGCCCCACCCATTCTCATTGATACTGTTCAATTTCCTGCATCAAAGCATCCACAAGCTGCTCTTGTGGCACCTTGCGCAGAATTTGTCCTTTGCGGAAAATCAAGCCGACACCGTCGCCACCAGCAATGCCAAGGTCAGCTTCCCGTGCTTCTCCGGGTCCATTGACCGCGCATCCCATGACTGCAACCGTGAGCTTTTTTCCATGGATATTTGCAACGTGCTGCTCTACCTCTTTCGCGATCCCAATGAGATCAATGCGGGTGCGTCCACAAGTCGGGCAGGATACCACATTGACACCATCGTCATGCAGTCCGACCGCCTTGAGGATCGCCTGCGCGGCATAGATCTCCTTTATTGGGTCATCGGTCAGGGATACGCGAATCGTATCACCAATGCCAAGCGCCAGCAAACCGCCAATGCCTGCCGCCGACTTGATTGTTCCCATATATTCTGTGCCTGCCTCTGTAACACCCAAATGCAGCGGATACGGACTCCTTTCATGCGCCAGCTGATATGCCTGCATCGTGTATGGTACAGAAGATGACTTCATGGACAAACAAATGTCATAGAAATCAAACTTTTCCAGCAGGGACGCATGATACAGCGCACTTTCCACCAAAGCTTCCGGTGTTGGTGCACCATACTTCGCTAGGATACTCTTTTCCACTGAGCCGGAATTGACACCAATACGGATTGGAATATTCTTCGCGCGTGCAGACTGTACCACAGCTTTCACGCGATCATCCGAACCGATGTTTCCCGGATTCAAACGAATCTTGTGAACGCCTGCCGCGATGGAATCCAGCGCCAGCTTGTAGTCAAAATGAATGTCTGCCACGACTGGGATTGGAGATCGTCCACAGATGGTTTCCAGCGCACGTGCTGCCTCTGCATCTGGCACGGCACAGCGTACCACTTCACATCCCGCCTGTGCCAGCGCATTGATCTGCGCAAGTGTCGCCTCTGCATCTCTGGTATCTGTATTGGTCATAGACTGCACCACAATAGGTGCGCCGCCGCCAATCAAAGTCTTGCCGACTCGAATTTGTCTTGTTTCTTTTGCTGTCATATCAATACTTCCTCCAACACTCAAAGCAGTCGCAGGATGTCCTGTCCTGTAACATACAGAATGAGTGCAAACAGTGCGCACAGTCCAGCCATATTGACATAGCCTTCCACTTTCTTGTCCAGTGGCTTCCGGCGAATACCTTCTACCACCAGGAATAACACTCTGCCGCCGTCCAGTCCCGGAATGGGCAATAGATTCATCACACCAAGGTTAATGGAAATAAAGGCAAGCAACGCCCAGAATGGACGTGCACCAGCCTGTGCAGTCTGTGCAGTCACCGCAACCACACCCACTGGACCAGAGAGCTGATCAACACCAACTGCGCCAGAAATCAGATCACCCAACGAATGCCACACCATACGTGCATCATTTGCCGAAAGCACCAGTGCATACCGCAGATGACCCAGAGGACTCAGTTCCTGTGTGGCAAAATGGAAGCCATATCCCTTTCTGCCCTCACCCAAATCCAAGTCATTTTGCAGTGCCAATTCTTTTACTAAGATCTTTTTTCCAGCACGCTCTACCACAAAATCAAATTTTCCATCGGACGCGCCGCGACGTAAGCCCTCTGCCACATCGCCGCCCGTCCAAATGTGATAGCCATCAATTTTGAGGATTCGATCCCCAGCCATCAGTCCCTGTTCTCCCTCGAACGCAAACCCCTCAGCAAAAGATTCGATCGTTGACAGCGCTTCGTGTGTCGTGCTCCATGTGAGACATAGCACGATCAAAAATCCCAATAGAAAATTCATCACAACGCCTGCAACCAGAATAATAAATCGTGTCAGCCATGGTGCATTGCCAAAAGCGCGTGGATCATCAGAATCATCATCTTCGCCGCGCATGACACAGGCACCGCCAATTGGCAAAAGGCAGAGACAATAGTTCGTTTCTCCAATCTGCTTTTGGACCAGCTTAGGACCCATACCGATCCAAAATTCATCTACCTGTACACCACCGCGCTTGGCTGCAATGCAGTGCCCAAACTCATGCACCATAATCAGCAGACCGAAGCCCAAAAGCGCGATCAAAATCCAAAATACGTTTGCGATCATGTTAAATCAGTTCACCTCATTTTCCAATGATTCACAGCCGCGCGTGCTGCGCGGTCGCTCTCTAAAATATCGTCTAGTGTTGGGTTTTCCTGCATAGGCACTTCGTCCATCGCATGCGCAACCAACTCTGGGATCTGCCAAAATGGCAGGGCATCTTGCAGGAACAATCCGACAGCAGCCTCATTGGCACCGTTCATAACTGCACCTACATTTCCCCTTTGCTGTGCGGCTCGGCGCGCCAAACGCAGTGCTGGAAACGCCACATCATCCGGCGCAAAGAATGTCATCTTTCCGATTTCTGCAAGGGAAAGGCGTGGAACTTTACTGGGGACACGCGCCGGATATGTGAGTGCATATTGAATGGGCAAACGCATATCCGGCATACCAAGCTGTGCAAGCACTGCACCATCTGTAAATTCAATTAAAGAGTGAATAATAGACTCTCGGTGCACTACAATGTCAATTTTGTCCTCTGACAGCCCATAAAGCCACATCGCTTCAATGAGTTCCAAGCCCTTATTCATCATGGTCGCAGAGTCTGTTGTGATCTTCGCGCCCATTGACCAGTTAGGGTGCTGTAAAGCTTGTTTCCTTGTCACCTGTTTCAGTTCTTCAGCTGTCTTGCCAAAGAACGGACCGCCCGACGCTGTTAAAATAATGCGGTCTAATGCATTCCCCTGCGCCGCCTGTACACACTGGAAAATCGCAGAGTGCTCCGAGTCCACGGGCAGGATTTTAACGCTGTGCTTTGCCGCCGCATTCATCACGAGCTGTCCCGCACATACTAAGGTTTCCTTGTTTGCAAGTGCAATATCCTTCCCTGCTTCAATTGCTGCAAGTGTTGGCAGTAAACCAACCATCCCCACGACCGCTGTTACAATGGTATCACAGTCTGTATGGGTCGCTGCGGCGATCAAACCTTGCATGCCCGCCTGTACTTCAATGTCTGTGTCCGCCAGTGCAATTTTCAGTTCCTTCGCTGCCGCTTCATCAAACGCAACACACAGCTTAGGTTTTAATGCGCGTGCTTGTTCTTCCAGTAATTTAATATTGCGGTTGGTCGTCAGGGCAGCAACTTCTGCATTGATGGAGGACAGGATATCAACCGTCTGCGTTCCAATAGAACCTGTCGCGCCCAAAATAGAGATCCGCTTTTTCATTGTATCACCTTTCCTCCCCCAATATTACACGCCCCCATATACGATCACAGATAGGACAAGCTCGATGACTGGTGCAACAAAAATCACACTGTCAAAGCGATCGAGCACGCCGCCATGTCCCGGAAAAATATGACTGTAATCTTTGATCTTGCTTTGTCTCTTAATGATCGAAAAAGACAAGTCCCCAAGCTGTCCGATCACTGCACCAGCCGCACCCATGATTGCAGCACCTGCATAATGGATGGACAGCCCTGCATAATTGTTCATCAAAAAGACAACACCCAGCATAATGAGTGTCGCACCCACGACACCACCAATTGCGCCCTCTACTGTTTTCTTTGGACTTACCACTGGTGCCAGCTTATGTTTTCCAAACGCCATACCTGCAAAGAGTGCGCAGGTATCCGATCCCCACGCTGCAACCAGTGGCAAAAGCACCAGAAATGCGCCGCCCTGCATCTCAAAAATACGCCACAGCGACAACATCAGATAGGGCAGGATAAAACCGCCCACAAAGCCCGCCATGACTTCTTCCGCGCGCACGATGTCATGATGACGCAGCAGGCAGACAAACAAGCCAACCAGCAAAAACAGCATCACAAACCGGAAAAACTGTTCCTGAAAAATTCCAAGATATGCCCGCATCTCCGACTCGGTCAGACTGAAAGAACCGTGATTGCTTCCCAGAATAAAAAATCCAACTGTATTGGTCGCTTGCGGTGCAAATCCTCCACCTATCAAGGCAGGCGCGGGCAGTAGCACCGCAGACGGCATACAGGTCACCAGTGCATACATTGCAGATGCCGCAAGTGTGACCCATTTCATCCCGCGATTTTTGACAAGTCCTGTCGGCACAATGAGTTCATAGGATGCACAGACGCACAGTGCACAAATGGACAGCGCAAGCACCACCGAGGGCAGTACATAGAGCGCAAGCAGGACAAATAAAAATCCGCCCACACCAAATAAAACTCTTTCTTTCATCGGTTATACGCCTCCAAATCTGCGTGAACGCCGATTAAAGTCATCAATCGCCGCGTCCATGTGCTCAGGTTTAAAATCAGGCCACAGTACATCGGTAAAATAGTATTCCGCATACGCAGACTGCCATAATAGAAAGTTTGATGTGCGGATCTCACCGGATGGGCGAATGATGAGATCAGGGTCTGGCATATGCGACGTATAGAGACGCGCCCCGATCAGCTCCTCCGTGATCTCCTCTGGCTGTAACACGCCTGCCTGCACCTCGCGCGCGAGCGCACATACCGCATTCTTGATTTCGTCACGCCCACCATAGTTGATGCACAGCGACGCTGTCGCGGCATTTTCCCCCAGCGTATCCGCGAGCGCATGTACTTCGTCGATCTGCCTCAGCAAATCAGGCGGCAAAACCGATAAATCCCCCAGCACACGCACGGCAACGCCGCGTTCGACCATGGTTTCTGCCGCCTCCTTCAGATAGGTGCGGAACAGATTCATAAGTGCGTCCACCTCGTCCTGTGGACGCTTCCAGTTTTCCGTCGAAAAGGCATAGACGGTAAAATACTGCACCCCAATATCCTTGCAGTAGGTCGCGATCGTGCGGAAAGTCTCCGCCCCAACCTTATGCCCTGCCTTGCGCGGCAAGCCGCGCTTTTTCGCCCAGCGTCCGTTGCCGTCCATAATGACGGCGATATGCCGCGGCACTGCACGTTCTAACGTTTCTTGTTTTCCGGTAAACCGGTCAAAAATCCCCATTTTTGCACCTCGTGGAAAGGGGACGGCAACGCCGCCCCCCAAATGATTCATTCTGTAACCGCCGCATTAAACTTCCTTGAGTTCTGCGCTCTTCTTTGCAACGATACCGTCGATCTCCTTGACATACTTGTCAGTGATCTTCTGAATCTGCTGTTCGCCGTCCTTGACTTCGTCCTCAGTTGCCTCATTCTTCTTCTTGAGGTCCTTGAACTTGTCAATTGCATCACGGCGGATATTGCGAATCGCAACCTTTGCATCCTCGCCGATCTTGGAACACTGCTTGATGAGTTCCTTACGACGCTCTTCTGTCAGCGGCGGGAAAGTCAAACGGATCACCTTGCCGTCATTCTGTGGGTTCAGACCCAGATCAGAAGTCTGGATCGCCTTCTCAATATCGCGCAGAATAGATGCATCCCATGGCTGGATTTGCAGGCTGCGCGGATCAGGAGAAGAAACAGCTGCAACCTGCGGCAGTGGAGTTGGGGTACCATAGTATTCCACAGTCAGCTTGTTGAGGACAGCCGGATTTGCACGACCTGCACGAATTGCAGACAGCTCCTTAGACAGAACGTCGATGGTCTTGCTCATTTTCTGTTCATGCTGCTTGATAATTTCTTTCATTTATAGTTCCTCCTTGACGAGCGTGCCGATCTGCTCTCCGGTGACGGCACGATAAATATTTTCTGGGTCAGACAGTGCAAATACCAAAATCGGAATATGATTGTCCATAGAGAGCGAAGTTGCTGTTGTGTCCATAACACCCAGACCCTGATTCAAAACATCCATGTACGTCAACTTCTCATACTTTTTTGCATCTGGGTTCTTTGCCGGATCAGAATCATAAACGCCATCAATGTTCTTTGCCAGCAGAATGACCTCTGCCCCGATTTCAGCTGCGCGTAGTGCTGCCGCAGTGTCTGTGGAGAAATACGGGTTGCCCGTACCGCATCCAAAGATCACAACGCGACCCTTGCCCAAATGGCGTGCCGCCTTACTGCGAATATATGGCTCTGCGATCTGATTCATTGCGATTGCGGTCTGCACACGCACCTCACAGCCGCGCTGTTCCAGTGCATCTGCAAGTGCCAATGCATTGATCGTAGTCGCAAGCATTCCCATATGGTCCGCCCGTGTGCGCTCCATACGTCCGCCGCCATCCTTAACGCCGCGCCAGAAGTTACCGCCGCCCACGACGATGCCAACCTCACATCCAATGTCCGCACAGCGCTTAATCACATCACAAACTGGTCCAATGACATCAAAATTCAGTCCAAAGTGTTTATCGCCAGCGAGTGCTTCGCCACTGATTTTGACAAGGACGCGTTTATACTTGGGAGTATCCATTCTTCTTCCTCCTATGTCGATACAAACGATTGTGAGTTTATTTTACATGATTATTGCGCTTTTTGCAACATGTGGCGGCATAGTTTTCAAATCATAATGCTTGGGCAACACCGCACAATGTCATCTGCGGCGCTTTGCGAAAATTTCGCGCCATAAA
>JAHHRJ010000057.1 GCA_020025885.1 Butyricicoccus sp.
TCTTCTGTCGCAATATCAGTTAAGATTGCCTTACCGGTTGCATAGGGCATTGTATAGCGCTGGTTCATATATCGCGTGGTTGCACCCAATTCGCCATCTGGTCCACCGAGCTGTGTCAAAATAATTTTGGCATAAGCGGGATTTGGGTTTTTGATATTGACGGGATACTGTAATTTCTTCTCATAGTTCCACATATTTATTGGTCCACTCCTTCCCAAGGCCAGGGATCACTGACCCATGTCCAAGCGTTGTCATAGTTACCGGCTTTGGATTGCAGTGGTCCAAAACGTGCAGTATAGGCATTGACTGCCTGCTGATAGCGCTGCTGCTGGGTCTTAAAATAGGCAAGTGCATTGGGATCATTGGGGTGACCGTCCAAATATTCGGTGGCTTCTAAAAGAGTGAAGTCATACATCTGGACATCACGCATCAGTTTCTGGCGTTCTGTCATGGTGTCATGCCTCCCAACTGGGCGTCTCTCCGGTAAGGGGACGCTCTCCAAGGAATGGTTTGTCCAATGAGGGGAAGATGGTTCCGCGGAATAGTCCAACATCATCGGCATAGGGGGTCTCCCAAGACTGATAGGGGACGAATCCCATGGCGAGGGATAAAAGTTTGGGGTCGATAGAGTCGTTTGGTAAGACATTGGGCTGTTCGTTCGGGGGCATGACCTGCGGTGGGGTTGCCGAACCATCATTGTTATTTCCTCCATTCTGGTTCCCATTTGGGTATTCGGGCGGCTCATAGCCCCCATCATTTTGGTCAGGGTACAGAGGACAATCGGTATCCGGCATCATTTGCTCTGGTGCCAGAGGGTCATAATACATGCTCATCGCTCCTTTGGTGTCAGATTGAGGCGAACGACCTCATAGCACAGACTATGCGCAGGAGGGTGGTTTGGTGCATGTGCGATCAGAGTATATTGGGTTTGGCGATCCGATCGGTTTTACACTATCTGGAAAATGTCAACAAAAAAAATATACATGGTTTTTTTGTTTCCGATTTTCTGGTATAATAAACCATATCATATTGCTTTTCGGATGATACCATCAATGTGAGATAGATTTAGACAGAGGGGATGAACTTACAATGAAATTTACAGAAGAATGGATCATTGCACAGGCACCGGGTGCATCAACTGTACAGAATGGAAAAAAGTTATCGCAAAAGGGTAGCTTTTCTCAGCTTTCCAAAACAGAGGATGAAACTTTATTTTGGGCAGATTGTGCGGGTAGTGGAAAAAATCCATACCATACATCAATTGATCTGACCAATGCGGATACGCCGACTTGCCGCTGCTCTTGTCCCAGCCGCCAATTTCCTTGCAAACATGCAGTTGGATTACTGTTTGAAATACTGGCAGGCAAGCCATTCGCAGTGGCGGAAGTTCCGCAAGACCTCGCAGATAAGCGCGCAAAGCAGGCAGCACGTGCGGCGAAAAAAGAGCAGGAATCCAAGGAAACCGCACAAAAGCCAAAGAGAACAAACAATGCAGCCAAAGCAAAGAAGATTCAGAAACAGCTAGAAGGCATTGAAAAGGCAGAGCAGATGGTTTCTGACCTGCTTTCGCATGGTTTAGGTACGCTTAGTGGTACCTCAGCAAAAACATATGAAGCGCTGGCAAAGGATCTTGGCAGCTACTATTTAACAGGTGCACAAGTTGCATTTATAAACCTTGCAAGCGAAGTGAAGAAGATCCAAAGTAATGGAGACAAGGAAAACTATGATGAAGCACTCAGAATCTTGATTCGTCTCAATGCCATGTTACAAAAAGCACGCGGATTTCTGCAAGAGAAACTGGATAAAAAGGCGTTTGATTTGGAAGATAATCTTTTATATGAAGCTCTGGGTGGCGTTTGGAAGCTGGAAGAGCTGGAAAGGATCGGTTCTGTCAAAGAAAACGCAGAGCTAGTACAGCTTTCTTTTGATGTGTTGTTTGATGAGCCGCGAAAGCAGTATGTTGATAGAGGGTATTGGATCGAGCTTGAGAGCGGAAATATCTATCAGACGTTGAACTATCGTCCGGTTAAGGCGCTCAAGTATATCAAGGCGGAAGATACTTGCTTTGCGCTGGTGAAAGTACCAAAGTTATGCTATTATCCGGGAACGGGCAATCAACGTGTACGTTGGGAAGCGTGCGAAATGGCAGACGTTGACCAGACAGTCATGCAAACAATCCGGAAATCTGCGCAGACTGATTTGGCACAGGTCATAAAGCAGGTAAAGAATGAAATCAAAAACACCATGTCAGAAAAATATCTGGCAGTCATGTTGATGTTTGATACCATTGGCAAGGTTGGAGATGAATTTGTACTGCAAATGGCAAATGGGGAGCGTATTGTTTTGCGTGACCGCGCCGCAGATGGAACAGACCATGCTTCTGTTTATAAGTTGGATTGGCTGTCGGGTGCTGGTTGGAAACAGGGACAAATTTTGTTTGGGTTGGTGTTCTATGATGCAGCAGATGCAACGCTTTGTTTGCATCCGTATAGCCTGATTACAGATGCACAGATCATTCGTTTGCAGTACTAAGAGGAGCGGTATGAATCCACTTACAGAATTACATGAGCGGCTTGCATACAGTGCAGTCGCTGGAACAGCACTCTTAGAAGAGGATTTTCGGCTGAAAAAGGCAATGGAAAATCTTGCACCCTTGGTGCAAAAGAATTTGGTGTTTGAAAAGATTCATGATGGTTTACAACAACTATTTCATGCAGAGGAGACCCAGCGCGGAAAACTGCTGTTAAACCTTTTGGGGCTTGTGGACGCGGTATTATATACACAGGCAAGCTCTGGCATACAGGGAGAGCTCATCATGCTGCCAGACATGCCAAGCTGCGGCACATTGCAGCAAATTCCATATAGCGAGCTGAAACCTTTGGTTGATGCACTAACAACGACAGCTTCAGGACGCATGGAAGTGCTGCAAGAAGTGCGCAAAAAGACGCCGCAGTATTTGTCAGATGCACGCATTATCAATTTGCTGATTGCAGATCTTGGAGACACCTATAAAGAAATGAGTGCACTGAGTTTTCGTATCTTACGGGCAATTGGAAAAGGAGATGCTTTTACAGATCCCACAGACACGTGTATGCACAGTGCACAGTTAGTAAAGTGTCTGAAGAATGGATTTGATCCAAAGGGCAAAATGGATATGGCAAAACGTGTTTCGCTCATCTGTGAGATCGCAAAGGAAAAAGAGAATGATTGGTATATCAGTCTTTTGGAAACGGCAGAGAATAGAGTGAGGGAACATGCCATTCTTGCTTTGGGATATCACAGAGATAATATTCCCTTGCTTTTGGAGTTAACAAAAACCGAACGGGGAAAAGCAAAGCAAATGACATACCGTGCGTTAGGGCAGATGGATGCGCCAGAGCTTGATGAATTCTGGCAAAAGAACTTGAAAAAGAATAAAAAGTTTGCAGAATATGTGACTTATGTGAAGGCAGATGGTGTTGCAGATATCGTGGCACTTCGATTGAGAGAAGCTATTGAAGCGGCAATTACACGCGCTGAACTTTTCTTCCTAGATATGGAAGAAATAGAGTGCTGGTGTAATGCGCTCACGAATAAATGTTCTGATGCAGTTTTTGAACTATACAGGTGGCTGTTTGGGACAGAAACAGATATCCATCATCTGAAAAAAGAAACGTTTTATTCTCTGGAGCTATGTCGCAAGATAATAGAGTATAAAATCTGTCAAACTTTAGTGCTCATATATCCACAAAAGTTGGTTGATTTCTTGAAGGATCTTTCAGAAACACATCCAAACACAATGGAAAAAGCGTGTTTTATTTGTGATTTGCTGACGCTGCCAGCCGATAAGGTTTATGAAAAATGGGCGCAAAGAGCCAATAAAATGTTGCATCGGTATTTTGAACAGATCAGTTATCAAGACGGTGCGTACATTTTAGCTATTGAAGTGCCAGATTATTTGACCTATACGGTACGCACCCTCAAAGAACCGCTCGATCCACGTTGGTTTGCAAGCATGGTACAGAATCACTGCACAGATACGCTGGAAAGCCTGCTCCCAATCCGCTCAGCTGATGCATGTAAGAAGATCGGTCAGATCTGCTATGAGGCATACTTGACGATGCACACAGAACAAGCGGCACAGGTTTTACCAGGGCAGATTATGAACTGCGTCCAGCAGACAATCTGGTATTTACAGATTTTCAAAACGTGCGGTGTAGAAAATATACAAGGCGTCATACTGGCTTTGTGTAAACGTCAGCCTCAAATTTCAACGCTGTATTTACACCAAGTTTTTGAAAGTTATCAAGAATATGCAGGTACAGAAACGACTCACAAAGAAGCAGAACAGGTTTTACGATTCTATCAGGAAAGCAACTATAAGAGTATCAGTATGATTCAAAAAATGCGTGACATGATGTTACAGTATGAATTTTTAAAACAAGAAATATAAGAGGTAGACACCATGAACCTACTTACAGAATTACATGAGCGCCTTGCATACAGTGCAGTCGCAGGAACGGCGCTTTTAGAAGACGATTTTCGACTGAAAAAGCTGATGGATGGTTTTGCACCGCTCGCGCAGAAAAATCCAGTGTTTGCAAAGATCTTTGCTGGACTACAACAGCTATTTCAGGCAGAGGAAGCACAGCGCGGAAAGCTGCTATTAAATCTCCTGGGGCTTGTGGATGCGGTACGATATACGCAGGCAGGCTTGGGGACAGCGGGTGAACTTGTTCCTTTACCAGAGGGAGAAAGCCAAGCTGCGGTACAACAGATTCGGTACAGTGCATTAAACCCGCTCGTGACTGCACTTACCACCACCGGTTCGGGACGCATGGAAGTGCTGTCCGACGCGATTCGAGAACATCCTGAATATTTGAGTGACTATCGCGTGGTTGCAGCACTGATCGAAGATTTGAATGACCCTTATGGAGATATGGCAACGCTGGTATTTGATGTTTTAAAGGCATTGGGCACAGAGCAGACGGTTAAAACCGAAGTTTTTTTGGATGGAATTTGTAAGGTTAGATACCATACATTGCCCAAGGTGAACAAGGAACAACTGATTGTACAGCTCAAATGGGGGTTTGACCCTGAGGGCAAGACCGATATGCTGCGGCGGCTGATGCTCATAATCACCATCGCAGGTGCTGAGCAAAACGACTGGTATCTGTCGATTTTAGAGACCGCAAAAAAGGATATCCGTGCACTTGCGGTGTTCGCACTTGGCTGCAAAGAAGAAAATGTGCCGCTGCTTTTCGAGCTTGTGAAGAAGGAACATGGCAAGGCAAAGGAAATGGCATGCCGTGCCCTTTGCCAGTGGGAAACGCCTGAGGTGGTTGCATTTCTGGAGCAGACACTGGAAAAGAACCCAAAACTTGCAAGCTGTCTCAGCGATACCACAAATGATGTGTACGGTGATCTGGTGGCAAAGGGCTTGCGGACGCAGCTTGAAAAAATCATAGGTGAGCCGCATATCCCGCGCAAGCAGATGGAGGATATCATCATGCCTTGGATTACCGCACTTTTGGGCAAGTCATCTGAGGGTGTGATTGCCCTCTATCGGTGGGTTTTTGCACTGGAACAGCTTCCGAAGATACAGGAGACTACATACAATAAGCAGACGCAAGAAATCGGTATGCTGCCGCTTTTTTATGAGCAAATTTGCGAAACACTGGTGCTCACCTGTCCGCAGTCTCTTGTCGATTTTTTGAATGGGCAGCGCAGTACATGGGGAGAAGCCAGTTTTTTAGCAGACCTCTTTACAAAATCTGCCGCTGAGGTTTATAACAAATGGAGTGGACAGACAGGTGATGCTATGCATCATTGGATGCAGAGCATCTCAGATAAACTGCTTGTGACAAGAACCAAGGTGCGCGCTCCTTGGAAAAGCGATCATGATTTGAAACGACCTATCAAAGAGCCGCTCGACGTGCGCTGGATTGATGTATTTATCAAAAATGACTGGGAGGATATGTTTACAAGAATCGATACCGCAACTCTATCCGAGGAATGGAAGCAAAGGGCGGGCGCGTATTTTTATAAGAAGGCTTTGAAAGTTGAAAAGGGCGGCTACTACGTAAACGGCAGCTTGCGCATCAGACTATATCGGATGTTGGAGTATGGCTGGCAGGACTATGAGAATATTCTGGTGAATCTATGTCGCTCATATTCTAACATTGCAAAATATCAGATTTACGATATGTTTACAACCTATCAGGAAATATTGGGTAAGGAAGCTACCGCACAGGAAGCTGAGCGCGTGGTCGAGTTCTACCGCACGACCTCGGAGAAAGATAGCAAAAAAGCCGATATCGTTGCACAGATGTTAAAGGCTCTTGGATTTCTAAAGGATAAAGGAGAAAATTAATATGCAGACCGTACAGAGATTACCAGCAGAACAGTTATTTCAGAATGAAATTGACGCACTTATTGCAGCCGAAAAAGACCCCATCCCGACTGGCTGGAAGATGTCCCCAAAATCGGTACTCACCTATATTTGTGGCGGAACAGTTGGTGGTGTAGAAATCACGCCGAAGTACATCGGCAACCGCCGTCTGGTGGAAATCTGCATTGCAACCCTTGTAACTGACCGTGCCCTCTTGCTGATCGGTGAGCCAGGGACTGCAAAGTCATGGCTCAGTGAGCATTTAACGGCGGCAATCAATGGGGATTCGACCAAGGTGGTACAGGGTACAGCAGGCACAACCGAGGAGCAGATCCGCTATTCTTGGAATTATGCCATGCTGATTGCCAAGGGTCCAAGCCCAGAGGCAATGGTGAAAAGTCCGGTTTATCATGCGATGGAAACTGGCACAATCGCACGCGTGGAAGAAATTTCACGCTGTGCAAGTGAGGTACAGGATGCACTCATCTCCATTCTCTCAGAAAAGCGCATTGCTGTCCCTGAGCTTGCAGTTGAAGTGCCTGCACAAAAGGGATTTTCTGTCATCGCAACCGCAAATACACGCGATAAGGGTGTAAATGATATGTCGGCTGCGCTCAAGCGTCGCTTTAATATTGTGATCCTGCCTGCCCCTGCAAGTTTGGAAAGCGAAATGGAGATTGTGCACAACCGTGTGCAGCAGTTGTCCGCAAGCCTTGACCTGTATGCAAATGTGCCCAAGCAGGATGTCGTAGAGCAGGTAGTCACCATCTTCCGCGAACTGCGTAATGGAACAACTTTGGATGGCAAGCAGAAAATCAAGTCAACCAGCGGCGTTCTGTCCACAGCCGAGGCAATCTCTCTGCTGACCAATGCAATGGCATTGGCGGGCAGCTTTGGCAGCGGTGAAGTTGCACCAGGCGACCTTGCAGCAGCATTACAGGGCGCGGTGATTAAGGATGAGGACAAGGACGGCGTTTGCTGGAAGGAATACCTTGAGAATGTAATGAAGAAGCGCGGCACAGCATGGCGCCCACTGTATCAGGCATGCAAGGAGCTGAGCTGATATGGCAACACCTGTCTATTTTGGGGTGCGTCATCTTTCACCGGCGGCGGCGCATCATGTGCGTTTGGAACTCGACCGCGCACAGCCAGATGTGGTATTGATCGAAGGACCTTCTGATCTCAATGAACAGATGCAGTGGCTATGCCATGCACAGACGAAACTGCCAGTGGCGATCCTTGCCTACACACAAAAGGCACCCGTGCGCACGATCCTATATCCCTTTGCGGTATATTCCCCTGAATATCAGGCGATTTTATGGGCGCATGAACACAAAGTGCCCTGTCAGTTTATGGATCTGCCATCCGATGTATTCTTAGCATTCCGTGAAGCTGAGGAAGCACGAGCGGACGAAGAAACCGAGGATACCGAAGCGGCAGCAGAAGAAGTGCAGGGCAGAACGACCGAACAGGTCTATGCAGATTTGGAAATGCTGCTGGGGGAATCGCATGATACGTTTTGGGAGCGCAATTTTGAACAGCTGACGGAAAATTACCAGCAGGCGGCGGCAGCATTTGGGCAGGAACTCAGGCAGAGTGCAGAGGACTCCGGACAGCGCACCGCAGAAAATCAAGTGCGCGAGGCATACATGAAGCGCGTGATTGTACAGGCACAGGAAAAAGGACAAGTCTTTTGTGTGTGCGGTGCGTTTCATGTATCAGGACTGCAAGTCTGTGAGCCAATGACAGACGCAGAAGTCAAAAAACTGCCACGTGTCACAGCAAATACCACGCTGATGCCGTATTCGTATTATCGTCTGTCTCAGCGTTCGGGATATGGTGCGGGCAATCAGGCACCGGCATACTTTGAGCTGCTTTGGGACGCAATCAGTCAGGGGGATTTCTCACAGGCAACATACCAATATTTGACCCGCTTGGCTGGAGAGCAGAGAAAACAAGGTCAGCTTACCTCGTCAGCAGAAGTCATTGAGGCAGTGCGATTGGCACAGGCACTTGCAATGCTCCGAAATGGCTGCTATCCCACGCTGCAAGATTTGCGAGACGCGGCAGTAACCTGTATGGGGCATGGCAACTTTGCAGAGATCTCAGTTTCTACGGCAAGCATTGAAATTGGTACAAAAATCGGTGCATTGCCGGATGGTGTTAGCCGTACCTCAATCCAAGATGATTTTTATAGGCAGATGAAGGAGCTGCGCTTGGAAAAGTATCAATCTGTACAGGCACAGCAACTAGATCTTGATTTGCGCGAGAATCTGCGTGTGAAATCGGAAAAATCAGCATTTCTGGACTTGAACCGTTCCTTTTTTCTGCATCGTCTGCGTGTGTTGGGTGTTCATTTTGGAACACCAATGCAAAGCAGACAGACCAGCGCGAACTGGGGCGAGTATTGGAGCCTGTGCTGGGTGCCAGAAACAGAGATCGAGTTGGTAGAAGCGGCATTGCTGGGCGAAACAGTAGAAACAGCGGTTGCCTTTGCACTCAAAGAACGTGCAGATAAATGCACAGATATCTCACAGGCTGCGGAAGTCTTTCAGGATGCCTTTTTGTGCGGCATTCCGGCAGCGGCAGACCATGCGCTGAAAGCACTGCAAATGTTGTCCGTAGATACTGCGGCAGCGGAGGCAGTTTCTCAGACAGCAGTACATTTATCGAATGTTATTCGATATGGAGACCTGCGCAAGTTTCCAACAAAGACACTGATCCCACTTCTATCACAGCTGTATTTACGTGCTTGTCTCACAATGGAAGAAGCATGTAACTGCGATGACGCGGCATCGGTCCAAATCATGGACAGTATAGAGCGGATGAATCAGGTGCAAAGAAATCACGATTTTTTGGAAGAAAGCCGCTGGGTGGATGTGTTAACACAAATTGCCGAGCGGGATGATCTCAACACCAAGTGCTCCGGATTTGCAATGGCAACCTTGATTGAGCGTGGACTCGTTGAAGAGAAGCAGCTGGCAACAGAAGTGTCCCTGCGTTTATCGAAGGGGATTCCGGCAGATTTGGCGGCTGGCTGGTTTGAGGGACTTGCAAAGAAAAATCGATATTCGCTCATTATGCGCTTGTCGCTTTGGCGAGAGCTGGACAGATATCTGGCTGATCTTGATGACACAGAGTTTAAGCGTGCGCTTGTGTTTCTTCGCCGCGCATTTGCAGATTTTTCTGCAAATGAAAAGAGTGATATTGCAGAAAACTTAGGTGAGATCTGGGGTACACAGCCAGAACAGGCGGCAGAAATGCTCATGGATCCAACGACTGAAGCAGAACAGGAACTTTTGCAAGGCTTGGACGATTTTGATTTTGGAGATATCTAGGAAGGGAGGAGAGATTTTATGCAAAACGAACAATTGGCGCGTTGGCGGCTGATTTTAGGGAGTGAAACGCAGGACGATTTCTCCAGTATGGGTATGTCTGCAATGTCCAAAGAGCAAATGCTGATGGATGATGCACTGGCTGAAATTTATAGCGGCGGCATGTCTGGTTCTGGTACTGTTGGAAGAGGTGCGGGGAATGGACCCTCTGCACCGCATATTAGCAAGTGGTTGGGAGATATCCGCAGTTTATTTGATCCGGATATGGTGGCAGTTGTGCAGAATGATGCTATTGAGCGCAAGGGATTCAAACAATTGCTGTTAGAACCAGAGCTTTTAGAACAGCTAGAGCCTGATCTCAATATGGCGTCTACGCTCTTGATGCTCAAAGACCAGATCCCCAAAAAGTCCAAGGAGTCGGCGCGTAAGTTTATTCAGAAAATCGTGGAAGACATCAACCGCAAGATGGAAACACAGATGAAACGTGCAGTTGTTGCAGCACTCAATAAAAAAGAGCATTCACCGCTGCCCTCTGCCTCTGCCATTGATTTTCGCTATACGATTGCTCGCAATTTGCGCAACTACAATCCAGAGCTGAAAACCATTATTCCGGAGCGTGTGTATTTCTTTGATCGGGCAAGTCAAGTCAATCGCTGGAATGTGATCTTGGATATCGACCAGAGTGGTTCTATGGGAGAGTCGATCATCTATTCTTCCATTATGGCGTGTATCTTGGCTTCCATGTCTGCGGTCAAAACCAATGTTGTGGCGTTTGATACCGAAATCATGGATTTAACAGATTTGTGCCAAGATCCAGTAGACCTTTTGTTTGGTTTCCAGATGGGCGGTGGCACGGATATTGCAAAGTCGATTGGGTATTGCAGAAAATATGTGGAAAGTCCAGACAAGACCCTGTTTTTTCTGATTTCTGATTTGGAGGAGGGCGGCAATCGAGCAAGACTCTTAAATCATTTACGTGAGATGAAAGAAAGCGGTGTGACGGTCATTGTACTGCTTGCAGTTGCAGATGGTGGACGCCCATACTACGACGAGACAACGGCAAAACGTATTACAGAAATGGATATTCCATGTTTTGCATGTACACCGGAAAAATTGCCCGAGTTGGTAGAGTGTGCGCTCAAGAAATACGACCTCAGTGAATTTGCAAAGCAAATGAAGAAGAAATAATAAAAAAGTCACTGTGCCCTTTTTATTTTGGAGCAAAGCGACCTTAAATTTTCAAAATCCAAGGACATACGCCTTGGATTTTGTACGCTATAAGCAACCGATTATTGTAAAAAGAAATGGTCGTAAATTGCAAGTGCAAGTTGGACACCCACATGGTAAAAATTTGTTA
>JAHHRJ010000058.1 GCA_020025885.1 Butyricicoccus sp.
AAATCCATCAAGGATTCCTGCGGATTCACGCCTTTTTCTGACGAGAAATTTTTCCAAAAATCGCTCTTGCTGAATTATGCGGTATTGCCCTTGTTTTTATTTATTGTAGTCCTCAATATTTCATTTGTCAAGGAATTTTTGGAAAGATCAAACCGCTTTCACAGCCATTTGGGATAAACAGGATTTTTGATATGCTGGTTTTTCTGCATAGAATGGAATCTAGGTCTTGTATTTTTTGCTTGGTTTGTATATAATGGTAATATTGATTTGAGGCAGGAGGTGTTTGATAGATGCTGAATAATTATGGTGCTCTGATTGGCTCATTTGCTCCAATTGTTATAATGGTGCTGATTTTTTATTTTCTGCTGATTCGTCCGCAGCGTAAGCGCGACAAGGCAGAACGTGATATGCGAAATTCCATTCAGGTTGGAGATGAGATTTCAACCATTGGCGGTTTTATTGGTAAGGTTGTAAGCTTGAAGGAAGATACACTTGTGATCGAATCTTCTGCAGACCGTACAAAGCTCAAGCTGTATCGCTGGGCAATTCGCGCCAAAGAAGCAGCTCCGACCGAAAAGGTCGAAGAGCCAAAGGCATAATGGAATGACCTGCCGAATAGCTTTGAGTTAAAGTCATTTGGGCAGGAGGAAATTCACAAATGAAACAGAATGATGTCAGACCAATGGCTGGTTTTGTGCTCGGTGCATCCGTGTTGTGTGGCTTCGTGCTCACACTTTTTGCGATGTCTATGTGTGCATTCGGTGTGCTCATGGGCAAACTGCCAGCCGAACAGATCGACCTATGGGCAGATCTTTGTCTGGCCAGTGGCAGCCTATTTGCTGCATTCTTTGCAGCGCGACATGCACACACATGGCAACCCTTATGGGGGATCGCTGCGGGCATGACGCTTTTTGGTTGCTTGGTTCTCTTGAGTCTCGCGTGGTTTGGTGAGCCAGTGTATTTACCACGTCTGCTCATCAATGCGATTCTAGCCCTCGCTTGTGCAGCGGGAGGCGGTGCGCTTGGCGCAAAACGGCGTCGGCGCAAGAAACATAGAAAATAAAAAACGGGAGGTACATTATCATGACCCATATCAAGACCCTGACTTCTGCAACCCTGAAGCAGACTGCTGCACACGGCGGCTGCGGCGAGTGCCAAACCTCTTGCCAGTCTGCTTGCAAGACTTCTTGCACAGTTGCAAACCAGAAGTGCGAGCACAGCAAGTAATTTAACGATTTAGTAGACTACGAGGCGTGCCAGTGGGTGCGCCTCGTTCTTTTCGCAAATTCACCCTGCCGGTTTGATCCGGCGCAAAAAATGGAGGAACTGAACGATGATTCATCGTTTTAGCAAAAAAGGTCTAAACTTTCTGATGGATGTCAACAGCGGAGCCGTGCATCTGCTGGACGAGCTATCCTATGAAGTTTCAGGTCTCATTGATGAGAATATGACAAAAGAATGTCCGGATTCTATTGTATCGGCTCTGCCGCAGTTTGATGCACAGACCGTGCGCGAAGCATATGGCGAGCTGTATGCACTGAAGGAAAATGGACAGCTCTTTGCAGATGATGACTATATTGATGTAAGCAAATACATCCCGAAAGATGCACCAGTCAAGGCACTTTGCCTGCATGTTGCGCATGACTGTAACCTGAGATGCCAGTATTGCTTTGCGGCAACTGGTGACTTTGGTACCGGTCGTAAGATCATGCCGATCGAAGTTGCAAAGAAGGCAATTGATTTTGTTCTGGAACGTTCCGGCAAGCGCCGCAACATTGAGGTAGACTTCTTTGGCGGCGAGCCGCTCATGGCTTGGGATACCGTGACCCAAACCATAGACTATGCACGCTCCTTAGAAGAAAAGTTTGGTAAGAAATTCCGCTTTACCATTACAACCAATGGTCTGTTGCTGGATGATGCAAAGATCGATTACATCAATGCCCATATGGACAATGTCGTACTGTCGATTGATGGTCGTCCGTCTGTCAACGATGATATGCGTAAGACAGTGAGTGGCGGCGGCAGCTATGATATTATTGTGCCAAAGTTTAAAAAGCTCGTCGAGCAGCGTGATCCAAATCTGGATTATTATGCACGCGGTACATTTACTGGAAAAAATCTGGATTTTGCAGAAGATGTACTGCATATTGCAGATGAAGGCTTTGACAGCCTGTCCGTAGAACCGGTATCAGCAGAGGATGGCTGTGGTTATGAGCTGATCGATGCGGATTTTGATAAGATTTGTGCGGAGTATGATCGCCTGACTGATATTATTGAGCAGCGCCGTAAGGAGGGCAAGCCGTTCCACTTCTTCCACTTCATGGTTGACCTCAATCAGGGTCCATGTGTGGTAAAGCGTCTGCGCGGCTGTGGCGCAGGCTATGAGTACGTTGCCGTAACACCAGAAGGTGATATCTATCCGTGCCATCAGTTTGTTGGCAATGAGGCGTTCAAGCAGGGTTCTATCATGGATGGTACGTTTGATCTGGATATCGCGCATAAGTTTGCTTCTATGAACATCTATACACGCGAAAAGTGTGGCGATTGCTGGGCGAAATTCTATTGCTCGGGTGGATGCTCTGCTGCAAACAATAATTTCAGTAAGGATCTCAATATTCCATATGAAATGGGCTGTAAGCTGGAAAAGAAGCGTCTTGAATGTGCAATCTATCTTAAAGCAGTAGAAGCTTCTGAGAGTGATTTGTAAGACCAAACGAATTTAGACATTCTGCTGCAAAATCCATTGCAAATTTTGGACACTTTGGCATATAATAAGCATGGAAAACGATATGACAAATGCTGTTTTGAAAGGCAGAATGAGAAAATGACACATAATATCCGAATCGCCTGTCTGGGGACGGGAGATGTTCTGGCGCGTGCAGTCCATGCATTGCTGGAGCATGAGGTGATCCCGGTAGAGAATATCTTTCTTTCCCGCAAGGATGGACCTGCAATCGAACGCTTTACAGCAAGCGGATGCACACTGCTCGATGATGACATGAACACGATCATGCGCGGGGAACTGGTACTGGTGGCTGCGCCAGGAAATGAGCTGGACGCGGTGTTGGCACCTGTATGCGGCTGCACATCAGGTCGCTATCTGATCGCCATGAGTGACCGTGCAGATATTTCTAATATCATCAATCGTGTGGCACGCGGAACACAGGTCGTGGCTGTATGTACTGCACCGGACTGTGAACATCCGATCGAGTATACGCAAGGCTTTGCTGCGTATATGAAGCCGCCTTGTGAAGATGTGATCCACGCGATTTTGTCAGACACTGCGGAGTAAGGTCTGTCATAGAATGAAAATGCTGAGAATACCTTAGTTTCAGAGGGATGTACAAAACAGGAGGGACAGACCATGAAACGACAAAGGGTTCTCAGCTTTTTTTCGCTCAGACAACTATGGGAAACACCGCATTTTGTCTTTCTGACAGTGATGTTGCTATGTGGTGCGCTGGCTGGCAGCTTTACAGGGCTGCGCAGCGGACAATATGAGGGCGCATTGCTGGAACAGCTCGCAGGGCAAATGGTGGCACAGATTCAAGATACCTCATGGAAGCTTGCAGTACGTGCGCTGCTGGGTGCGTTTGTCTGGCAGGCAGCGGCGATCTTATGTGGGCGCATTCGTGTGGGGAGTTTGTTTCTATCGGGACTCTGTGCGGCACGCGGCTTCTTAGCGGCTTTTTCAGCAGCTGCATTTTTGGCAGCCTTCTCATGGCATGGCATGGCACTGTCGCTGCTTACAGGCGGCGTAAGCGCAGTTCTTACCATCCCATGCTTGCTTCTGACAAGTACGGCTTGTTTTCTTGCATCGCAGGAGACTGGGCGGCATGGAAATTATTGGTATGCGCTGCTGCGATATCGGGGGGCGATCCTTGGCTGTATTGCGCTTTCAATCATAGGTGGAATCTTGCGCATTCCTACTATGTTATTGGCTGTAAGAATGGGGTTTTGAGGGCGTCGAAAAAAATTAGAAAAATTTGAAAAAAAGGTTGACGGAAGATGCTTGATGCGCTATAATGAATATCGTTGCTGAGAGATACAGCGAGAAAAAACAAAATAGCGTATGGAGAGTTGGCTGAGTGGTCGAAGGCGCACGATTGGAAATCGTGTGTGCGGTAATCCCGTACCCAGGGTTCAAATCCCTGACTCTCCGCCAGTAAAAATTCTGAAATCGTTTGGTTTCAGAATTTTTTATTTCTGTCCCAGCATAGAGTGTGTTGGGATATTTTTTATTTTGATCGGTTTATCAAACTTATTTCACACGATTGTTTATGAAGCAGATACAGGAATATAAGACAGGTCGGGTTTCTGACATGGATCAACTGAAATTGTTCAGTTATCTTATTTAAGGGGTTGACAGGAGGTGCGGGATGCGCTATAATAAATATCACTGTTGAGAAACACAGTGGGAAATAAAAATAAAATAATGTATGGAGAGTTGGCTGAGTGGTCGAAGGCGCACGATTGGAAATCGTGTGTGCGGTAATCCCGTACCCAGGGTTCAAATCCCTGACTCTCCGCCAGTAAAGTTCCTGAAATCGTTTGGTTTCAGGAATTTTTTTATTTCTGTCTCAGTATAGAGTGTATTGGGACGTTTTTTTATGTTATTTATTTTCGGTCATATTTGATAGGACGAATACAAAAATATAAGATAGGCGGTTTTTGTCACAAGATATCATGTAGGATCAAGGTACAGCGAAGGCTGTACCTTTTCTTTTACCGATCAAAAAAGGACTGTGAAAGAAACAGTATGATTTGTTGTCTTTATTTTGACAAAACGATTGCAGAACCGTGTACAAGTGTGAATTGACTGGAATCATACAGTTATCTCACGACTGGTAAATGAATCAAAAAGCAAGCACAAGGAGGATAAGCTATGCTTGGATTAAAAAACTGGGTGCTTTTCGCGCCCGATTGTGTTGACCGTCTGTTGGGCTATGATGGAGAGAATCTTGCGCGAACGCTTGCCGTTTATGTGGATGATCCTGCCCAGTGGCAGTATAAGTTTGAACTGCGCTTTTCAGATGGCAAAGTGAATATTCTCGATGCTTCCGTGCATGGCAATGTGGTTTCCAGTGAACTCAAAGAAAGTTATCTTTCAGCGGCAGGCCCCTGTGAATTGCAGGTACGTGGCTTGTCCGGTGGGCGGGAAATCAAGTCGAATGTCATTGGCATGATGCTGCATGAAAGCATCAATGCAGGCGAAGAATTTTCTGCGCCGAGCGAGTTTGAACAGCTCGAACAGAACTTGACAAATATCAAGAAGCAGGCAGTTGCGGCAGCTGGTCAGGCGCAGGGCGCAGCAGGACGCGCAGAGATTGCGGTGGATCATGCCAAAGATTCTGCGGAACGTGCTGAAAGTGCAGCGGTCAAGGCGGAAAGCTTTTCCAAGAATGCGCCCAAAGTGCAAGGCGGAAACTGGTGGATCTACAATCCGGTATCTGGACAGTATGAGGACAGCGGACAGAACGCACAGGGTAGCAAAGGCGATCAAGGCGTACAGGGTCCAAAAGGAGATCCGGGCAATCAAGGCGAAAAAGGGGAGCCCGGTCCGCAGGGGGCAGTTGGACCGCAGGGCGATCGGGGTGCACAAGGCGAGAAAGGAGAAACTGGCCCGCAAGGTGTGATGGGTCCAGCAGGTCCGCAGGGGGTGAAAGGAGAAAGGGGAGAGAAAGGCGAGAAAGGAGAAACTGGAAAGGGATTACAAATTTTGGGTTGGTACAGCAGTTTGGAAGCACTCAAAGAAGCAGTCACACACCCGAAAGCTGGTGATGCATACAGTGTAGGAGCTTCTGCACCTTATGATATCTATATCTATGATGGCAGCGCAAACGATTGGGTGAACAATGGCAAGCTGCAAGGTGCCAAAGGAGATCGGGGTGAGCCGGGAGAAAAGGGGCAGAAGGGCGACAAGGGCGATCCTGGTGCACCGGGCAAAGATGGTGCACCAGGAGCAAAAGGGGAACCAGGTACGCCGGGTTTAAATGGCAAAGATGGTGAGCCGGGAGAAAGAGGACCACAAGGCGAGCCGGGAGAAAAAGGAGAACCCGGAGAAGTTGGTGCGCCGGGGCCAAAAGGCGAGAGAGGAGAAAGGGGAGAGGTAGGTCCACAAGGGGAAACGGGCACAGCGGGGGAAACTGGTGCACCGGGTAAAAGTGCGTATCAGACAGCACAAGAGGGTGGATTTTCTGGCAGTGAGGACGAATTTACGCAAGCTCTTGTACAGGTCAAAGATAAGATCACAAAACCGGAAGGTGCGCAGGAGGGGCACATTTTGGTATATCGCACAAATCATTGGACCGCAGCATCCCTTGAATCATTGGGTGGGATTTCTTTGGCAGAAGTTGAAATTACCGCTCCACCAAAAAAAACAGAGTATCTAGCAGGTGATACATTCAATCCTGAAGGCATGATTGTAACCGCGACTTATACAAATAATGCGACACTTGCAGCGACAGGATACAGCGTAGAGCCTTCAGGTGCGCTGGCGGCAGGTACAGCTTCTGTCACCATCCGTTACACAGAAGTTGGTGTCAGCCGGACAACAACGCAGGCGATTACAGTCGCAAAGCACAAACTTACCATTCCTTCGCAGTCAGGCAGCCTTACCTATACAGGTTCCGCGCAGTCTCCTACATGGTCGAACTATGACCCTGAGAAATTGCGGATTAGTGGCACGACCAGCAGCACGAACGCCAACACCTATGAGGCAACTTTCACCATCATCGACACAGAAAAGTATGAGTGGAGTGACGAAACAAGCGAACCGAAGCCTGTTTCATGGAGCATTGCAAAGGCATCTGGTAGCTTATCCATCAACCCAACCAGTCTCAAACTGGACAGCACTCACAGGACAGCGACCATCACGGTAACACGCGCTGGAAATGGCGCAATCACAGCAGAAAGTGGTACACCTAGCGTTGCCTCTGTTTCTGTGAGCGGAAATACAATCACAGTTCAAAGCGTAGGTCAGAAGAATGGGAATGCAGCTATCACTGTGCGCGTGGCGGCTGGAACGAATCATACTGCACCGCAAGCGCAGGTCTGTAATGTGACAGCAAACTTTGTGAATATCTACGGCGTGCAATGGGATGGCACGAGCACCACGGCTTTCTCCCGGACAGATGGTGCGTCAACCTTTATCGACCCTGTTCCAGCAGTCAGTAATGGGACGGGCAGTTCTCCGTTTGATAACTTAATGCCGTGGAAAGGCATGACCCGCACGAGCGACTCACAAGCTGGTGAGTTGGTCGCAATTCCGAAGTTCTGGTATAAATGGACAAAATCTGGTAAGAACATGAAGCTGCAAATTGCGGACGGTAAAGCAAAGGGCTTCTTCTGTTCTCCAGCCCATGCGGATCGTGGAGATGGCAGGGGGGAACGTAATGTTGTCTATGTCGGGCGATATCACTGCGGTACTTCTGGATACAAGAGCGCAACAGGACAGACACCGAAAACGGATATTACACGATCGGAAGCACGCTCTGGCATCCATGCACTCGGGAGCACCGTTTGGCAATGGGATTTTGCGATGCATTGGACGATTGCGATGCTATACCTCGTTGAATTTGCAAACTGGGATAGCCAGACGAAAATCGGGCATGGCTGCTCGGAATCTATGATTAGGGAAAATAACGGCAGAACAGATACTATGAGATATCACACAGGTGCAACTGTTTCCAGCAGAACGTCTTACGGATTTACACAATATCGCAATATTGAAGGTTTGTGGGATAACGTATTTGACTGGATGGACGGTTGTTACTACAACAGCAGTGGACTAAATGTTGTAGTGAATCCATCTCGGTTTAGTGACAGTTCGAACGGAATCAGCGTGGGTATGCCCTCTGGTGGATTTCCTACTACTATGGCGATCCCTACAAAAAGCGGGCTTGAGTGGGCGTTATATCCTTCTGCAATTGGAGGCAGCGATAGCACGTATGTTCCAGATCGCTGGAAATTCAATGCATCAGAACCGTGTCTCTTAGTTGGCGGTGATTATTCCCAGAGTAAGGTTCACGGTTTTTTCTGCATCAGCCACAAATCAGCTTCCGCGCGTTACTCAAGCTACGGATGCCGCCTTATGAAACTCCCTTAATGGGACTGTGAAAGGAGTGATAGATATGGAGTACATCTTTGGGCACGACAGTGTTATAGGGAGCGAAACTCTGAAAATCAAAGGAGAAACACACACGGATCTCCAAGGGTTTTGCCAGACGATATCAGAATACGATGACAGCACAATCACCGATTCATTCTTTTAGTCACAGCATTGTATGGCTTGTTTGTGGGAGACATGCTATCATAGTATCATTCAATAGTCCAGTCTTTAGGGGATATCCTTGGGGCTGGATTTTTCTTTTATAGAATGAAAAAGCAGGATGACTCTCTACGAAAGAGAAACATCCTGCTTTTGTGCAGCGTTATTTGTACTTATAGTTTGTAGCGGGTGGTGTCTGCCTGCCAGCCGTCGAGCGGGTAACGCTGGATGGCACCAAAGATGCGCTCGCGCAAACCTCGATTTTCCTTTTCCATGGCTTTGAGCATATCCTTGACTTCTTGTCGCTTGGTGTTGCCGTCTGCGGGACATGGATTGTGCACGATTGGGAGCTCCTGGCGCGCGGCAAAGGAGCGAATATAGTGCTCAGGGGCGTAGATGAGCGGACGGATCAGGGTAATACCAGCACGATCCAAATAGGTAACCGGTTTAAAGCAAGAGATGCGCCCCTCATACATAAGAGACAGCATGTAGGTCTCTACCACATCATCAAAGTGATGACCCAAGGCGACCTTCTTACAACCAGCCGCCAAAGCAGCTTCATGCAGCGCACCGCGGCGCAGTTTGGCGCAGAGGGAGCATGGATTCTCCTCTTGACGGATATCAAATACGATCTGCTTGATTTGAGTGGGAATGCGAATGTATTCAACACCAAGGCTGTCACATAGAGCTTGCACAGAGGAGAAGTCCATGTCTTCATAGCCCATTTCCAGTGTGATGGCTACGACTTCGAATTTTTTTGGATAAAAACGGCGCAGACCAGCAAGCGCTGTCAAAAGCGTTAGGGAGTCCTTTCCACCAGATACACCGACCGCAATACGATCTCCTTCCTCGATCATGTGGTAGTGATCAACTGCGCGGCGGGTGTAAGATAACAATCTTTGTAACATAAAATGGGGTTCCTTTCCATAAAGAAGCTTATTCTACAATGGAAATATACCAGAAAAGTATGCGCGCGGCAAGAGTTCCTAGAAAACAAAAAATAAAATGGGATAAGAGAAAACAAGAGATATCAAGAGAATAAAAGCGAATACAAGAGTTTAATCGAAGATAAATGAAAAAGATGAAAAAATCGGTTGACTTTCACTTTGTGGTATGGTTTAATAAATAAGGCTCCCACACAGGAAGTTCCACAGCAGATCTATAAAGTGTCTGTTGGTTCTGATTTCGTTATTTTTTATTTTAATATAAATGGAGGAAAGCATCATGTCCACTTTCATGGCAAAGGCAGAGACCGTAGAGCGCAAGTGGTATGTTCTGGATGCTGCGGGCAAGCCCCTCGGTCGTACAGCTGCTACTGCTGCTATGCTGCTCCGCGGCAAGCATAAGGCTACTTTTACCCCTCATGTTGACTGCGGTGATTTCGTTATCATCATCAACGCTGACAAGGCTGTTCTGACCGGCAAGAAGCTCGAGCAGAAGTACTACCGTCATCACACTGGTTGGGTTGGTAATCTGAAGGAAGTTCAGTACAAGACCCTCATGGCTGAAAATCCGGAGAAGGCTATGCAGCTCGCAGTTAAGGGTATGCTGCCGAAGAATTCTATCGGTCGTCAGTCCGCAACCCGTCTGAAGATCTATCAGGGTGCTGAGCATGGTCATGCAGCTCAGAAGCCTGAAGCATGGGAAAAGTAATCTTGTAAGGAGGATAATGAAGAATGTATACGCCTAAGAAAGCATATTTCTACGGTACCGGCAGAAGAAAGTCCTCTGTTGCGAGAGTTCGTCTGTTCCCAGGCGGTACTGGTGAGATTAAGATCAACAATCGTACCATTGATAACTACTTCGGTCTGGAGACTCTGAAGCTGATCGTTCGTCAGCCGCTGGAGGCTACCAACACCACCGAGAAGTTCGATATCGAGTGCACCGTAGTTGGCGGTGGCTTCACTGGTCAGGCTGGTGCTATCCGTCACGGTATCGCACGCGCTCTGCTTCAGGCAAACACTGAGGAATATCGCCCGACTCTGAAGGCTGCTGGTTTTCTGACCCGCGACCCAAGAATGAAGGAGAGAAAGAAGTACGGCCTCAAGGCTGCACGTCGCGCACCTCAGTTCTCCAAGCGCTAAAAATTACAAAAACGCTTACAAAATCCCGGAATCTTTTCGATTCTGGGATTTTTTGTTATAAAATACTTTGATGTGATATCAAGTGGGATACCCTTGCCGAATGCCGTCTCTATTGGATAAATCGGGGATAAAATACCGCTTGAGGGTGTGCAAATGGGTTAGGGTACAGGCAAATGCAAGATGATCCCACTTCGGAAAAGAGAAGATTTGAAAGCCCCGTCCAATACCGCCTTTTGTCTGTGTGATTTGAAACGGTTTGATTCGATTTGAACGAAAGAAAATAATTTTAATGCGAAGCACTTGGTTGGATGCCAGCGTGCTTTTGTGTGTTGCAAACAGAATATTCCGAGATTAGGGGCTGTCTGAAAAATATAGATTCTTGTCCTATATCAACAAAATAAACATG
>JAHHRJ010000059.1 GCA_020025885.1 Butyricicoccus sp.
TGTGACCCTCTGCTTGTAAGGCAGATGCTCTCCCAGCTGAGCTAAACTTCCAAGTCATCAGCGACGATATTTATTATACGGCACACCATCGCTAATGTCAACACTTTTTTAATTTTTTCCTTATTTTTCTTTTTTCACTGCAGACGCTGCCAATTCGCGCAATTGCTCCGATGTAAACACATACACATGGTCGCAGAACTGACAGGTAATCTCGGTAGGCTTTTCCTCGTCTGCCATATCGTTCAGTTCCTGCACACCAAGGCTGATGAGCGCACGTGTCACCTTCGCTTCATTGCAGTTGCAGCGGTATCCAACCGGGGACTCCTCCAAGAACTGTACCTCAAAGCCATCCAGAACGGCACACACAATATCCTCAAGTGACATGCCCTTGTCGAGCATCGTTGTCATTGCGCCAGCGGCTGCAATATTCTGTTCCAAGCGGTCAATATCTGTATCCTTTGCGCCCGGCATGAGCTGTACAAGATAGCCGCCCGCTTGACGGACACTCTGATCTGTGTTGATGAGTACACCCAGCGCACATGCAGATGGGATCTGCTCACTCTCCACAAAATAGTGGGTCACATCTTCTGCGATCTCGCCGTTTACAAGTTCGGTTGTACCAGTCACAGGGTCTTTGAGTCCAATATCCTTAATGACCATCAGGTGACCAAAACCAACACCCAAGCCAACATTCAGCTTGCCGTCCGGACGCAGCGGCAGTTCGAGCGCCGGATTCTGCAAATAACCGCGCGCATAGCCTTCGCTGTCTGCAACACATACGATGGTACCAAGCGGGCCATCGCCGCGCACCTGGACTGTAACAGAGCCATCCTCTACCTTAAGCTGGTTGCCCATCATAGATGTAATGGTCAAAGTGCGTCCCAGCGCCGCAGTCGCCAGTGGCAGGGTCTTATGAATGTTGCGTGCCTGCTCCACCATTTCTGTTGTCTGCACTGCAACAATTTGAATCTCCGCATCCGCAGCGATTGCACGAATCATTCTATCCATATGAATTTATTTCCTCTTTCTTGCAATGATAAAAATACGGTCCTCACTGCCATTGATCTCCCCGAAAGACAGTTCCGGATGCCGTTCAATGCGGTCAAAGCCGCATTCTTCCAAGAGCGCACAAAGTACATCTGGTTCATAGTATCGTTCCAGATGGCTTTCTTCCATACGCTCCCAGCGATTTCTTTCGCCTAGACGCTCAAAAATATCGAAGTCATAGGTGCAAGTCGTGCCATCAAACTCTGCCTGCCAGATGCAATAAACGTCTTCATCTTCTCGCACATAGCACTGCCCATTCATGGCATCGAATTTCTTTTTTGTGTTTACATCAAACACAAAAACACCGTCTGGCTCTAAAAACAATGAAACGCGACGGAACGCCTCTTGCAGCACCTTTGGATCTGTCACATAGTTTACACTATCCAGACAGCACAAAACAGCCTGTATGGTGCCATACAGGTCTAGGTTTTCCATACGCTGATGTAAAAACACCGGACGTGGATCGCAATCAATTGTATTGTTCATCGCCTGCATGAGCATTTCACTTGACGCATCCACGCCGATCATCTCATAGCCGCGCCGTGCCATTTCGCCCGAGAGCGAGCCTGTACCGCATGCCAGATCCAGAGTCAGTTCAGGGCGAAACCCACACCGTGCAAAAACCTGCTCAAAGTAGTCTGCCCACTGGCTATATCCAACATCATCTGTAAAGCGATCGTAGTAGGCAGATAAAAAACGATAGCTGTCCATTTACGCCTTTTCCTTCGCGCGGTCAAGCACCATGCGGTAGCCGTCTGTGCCGTAGATCAGGCACTTGTTCACGCGGCTGATGGTTGCCGTACTTGCACCGGTTTCCTTTACGATATCGCTGTAAATCTGCCCTTCATCGAGCATTTTTGCAACTTGAAAGCGCTGTGCCATTGCACGCAATTCTGTGATCGTGCACAGATCTTCAAAAAAGTTATAGCATTCTTCCACCGAGGTGAGGGACAAGACGCCCTCAAACAACTCATCCATATGAGTGTCCTTCAGCTTGCTGTTCATCATATAACCTCCATAGGTTGAACTTCAAATTTATCCTAACATATTACTTTATGAAAGTAAAGAGTTCCAGTGTAAAATTCGGAAATAGTTCATAAGTTTTTCACAGCTTAGAAAAAGAAAAGCGGTGTGCTTTTGGGCACACCGCTATAAACTCTGTGAAATCCGTGTAAGATACTCAACGCACAGAGATCGCAATGCCTTGCAGTAGTTTTTGCGCTGGTGCAAAACCAATCTCAAGTTCCAACGGATAGGTTACACCTCTTGGCATTGGATAGCCGCTATGCATGATACCTTCTTCATCTAGAACTCTGGAAGCCATCTTAGAAAAGCTCCCCTCTTTCCCATTCGCATCTACAAAGCGCCTGAATGGGTTTGTATTGCTATAATAAGTGCCCTTTTGTGTCAAAACAGCAAAGCCATCCCCTGCATCCGAAAAATACTGCTTAATATAGTTCGGAAGTCCAGTGAGCGTTCCATCCTCATGCAAAATTGCTGGTGGTGTATCCTTTGGCAGTACAGCTGCATCATCCAAATGTAAAGTTAGTGACTCCGCGGTATCATACCATGCGCTTTCTAGATAAATTTTTCCAGATCCCCCAAACATATCCCCACCAGCGCCCGATATACCATTGGCGATTCCATCTACATGCACGCCATTTTCATCCGTCAAATAAAACGGCAGATAGGTCAGCCAGCTATCATTTCCCGGCGCAGTATGCCAAGTAATGCACGTATTGGTCGGATACACTTCAACGGTATCAATTGTGAGCTTTTGCCCCAGCACGGATACTGTTTCATTGATGGTAAAAGTTTTTACACTCTTTAAAAATTGCGGTTCTATGGTAAGGGGTACTTCAAACTGAATATTCAAAGGAAGCTCTGCCATTCCTGCAGCCTGATACACCTCAGCCTCAACCTTTAGTTGTTCTGGTATCATATCCTCTACATGAAACTTCCAATAATAGATTGGAGGCTCCGGCTCTCCGCCTCGAAACAGTTCTTTGATTTTCGCAAACAGACTGTTTTCCTCTGGTACTTTTTCAACGAGTTCTTGCCCATAGCTGCTGCTTGTTGATATTCCCTCTCCCATTTGATTTTTCAGCTCTGGACGTAACGTCACATTCCGTTCTTTTTCATCATACACGCGATAGAATACGCTGAGGTTCTTCGGATCTGCCATCAGATACTCGATTTCTAAGGTAACACCATCCTTTGTATACGTCTGATCGACAAGCTGTACATATTCATGCGTGATCGCCGCTTTTAAGCTGGGGTCAAGCACAACAGCTTCTACCAGTCCCCGCACGATCGGCACACGGCTTGCCGCGAGCGCAAAGTCTGTGGAACAATTGACAAGCAGAACAAACGCTGCCGCCGTTCCCAAAACAACAGAGAGGGGCTTTAAAAACTTTTTCTTGCGTTCACTCCGCTTTGCGCGTTTGATTGCCTGCTCCACACAATTTTCCAGTCCATCCGGTGCCCTTCCTGCCTGTTCTAACAGTGCATTCCATTCTTGATTGCGTTTCATCACACATCCTCCTCCAGCTCTACTCGTAGGAGCGCAAGTGCGCGCCGCTGACGTGTTACCACTGTTCCTTGTGGAATTTGTAATGCCTGCGCCGTTTCCGCGAGCGTAAGCCCCGTAAAGTAGCGCAGAATAATCACTTGTCTATGTTCTTCTGGCAAACTTGCAATTGCCTCCTGTAATGATAGATGGTCAAGATCTTCCGATTTGATCTCTGAAACATCTTCCAAACTTTGCTTTGTTCTGCGTTTTAGTTCCTTATAACAAACGTGTATCAAAATGCGTGTCATCCATGTTGTAAAATAGGTTGGTTCGCGTAAATCTTTGCGTGCACGATATCCCTGATAGACTGCTTCACTCACAGCATCTAAACTATCTTGGTCATTGCCTAGATATCCATATGCAGTGCGATATAACTGTGTGCGGATCTCCTGTACACGGGATGCAAATACCATAGCGTCCATACACATCCCCTCCTTTATGTTCTGTTATCTATTAGAGCATGCACGCTTCCATTTTGATTGCAGTATATCAAATTTATTTTTCATCGTCAAAACGATTACCCACAGTGCATATACACCAATCAAAACCACCAGTTGAACTGGTGGTTTATTTGCGCTAAAGCTAGACAAAGCAAAGAGGATTCAGCATTTGCACTGAATCCTCCTCATTTTGCCTCACACAAACAGAAATTGTATGAAATATACATCTATTTGTGTGCTATTTTATCAATCTCTGGCAGCAAATACAATACCGCCCGGCTGGAAGAACTTTGCATCGCGATCTACGATCACGAGTGCACAACGTCCATCCATTGCGCCATCCTTTGACGCAGACTGTACCGGCTCCATTGTCTTGGTCTCCTCGTTTGGCACCTGCACATTGCTGATGAGACATGCAAAGGACTCCACAGGAATCATCTTCGGACCGATCTCGCCGTAAGATACGATCGCGCCCGGCACGATAGTACCACGGAAGATTTGACCAGCCAAAATGGTGCTGTTATCGTAGGAGTAAACCTCATCTACGCCAAAAACAAATTCCATTTCTTTTGGAATACGCAGCTCAAACACAGGGAGTTTACCCTGATCAAGTTCCTTATCATTTCTATTATCTGCCATTGCGAAAACTCCTTTCTATGGCTGTAACACAAATTACTTTGTGCCACGATATATGTGCTCTTAGAGCTTTGCAAGCTCTTCTGCGAGCAGCTTATTGATAATCTGTGGGTTGCCCTGACCACGAGAAGCCTTCATGCACTGACCTACGAGGAAGCCTGTAACATTCTTGCCCGCCTTAAAGTCTGCAACCGCCTTGTCATTCTTTGCAAGCACGTCCTGCACAATGGACAGGATTGCACCCTCGTCAGATACCTGCTTGAGTCCCAGACGCTCTACGATCTGCTCTGCGGTCTCCTCAGTTTCAAACAGCTGAGTCAGAACCTTCTTACCAGCCGCGCCAGAGATGATGCCCTTGTCGATCAGTACGATCAGATCAACCAGTTTTTCTGCTGTCAGCTTGGTTTCTTCCAATGCTACGTTCTTGTCATTGAGGTACTTGGAGATATCGGACAGTATCCAGTTTGCTGCTGCCTTTGGCTTTACCTTGCCTGAAGCTGCCGCAGCGTCCAGCATGCTTGCCTTTGCGAAAGAATCCATCAGCTGACGTGCTTCCATTGCAGTCATGCCGTACTCGTTCAGATAACGCTCGTAACGTGTAATTGGCAGTTCTGGGATCTCGCTTTCGATCTTCCGCATCCAAGCATCATCGATTTCAACCGCGATGAGATCCGGATCTGGGAAGTAACGGTAATCCTGTGCATCTTCCTTGGTACGCATAACGGTGTTCTTAATCTTTACATCATCCCAACGGCGTGTTTCCTGCTGGATGGTACCGCCATGCTCAACCACATCGATCTGGCGTGCGATTTCGTAATCAATCGCACGGACTGCGCCAGAGAAGGTGTTAACATTCTTCATCTCAACACGTGTACCCAGCTCAGTTGTGCCCTCTGGACGAATGGAAACGTTGATGTCACAGCGGATGGAGCCTTCCTCCATCTTACAGTCACAGATATCCAGATAAGACAGGGTCGTCTTAATCATCTCCAAAAATTCCTTTGCTTCTGCGGAGGAATGGAGGTCCGGACGGGTTACCATCTCAATCAGCGGTACACCACAGCGGTTAAAGTCAACCACAGTGCCGTCGATCTCATCATGGAGCAGCTTGCCTGCGTCTTCCTCAAAGTGGATACGCTCCAGACGGCAAGACTTCTTCTCGCCATCTACATAGAAGAACACCTCACCATTTTCGCAGATCGGCACATCAAACTGTGAGATTTGGTATGCCTTTGGCAGGTCAGGATAAAAATAATTCTTGCGGTCGGACTTGCACAGACGGTTTACCGTACAACCAGTCGCGAGCCCCATTTTCGCCGCATAGTGTACGACCTCACGGTTCAGGACCGGAAGCGCACCCGGCATGCCCGTACAAACCGGGCAGGTGTGTGTATTGATTGGCGCACCGAATCCAGCCCCGCACGCACAAAAAATCTTGCTCTTGGTGGACAGCTCTGCGTGCACCTCAAGACCGATGACAGCTTCGTATTTCATTCTGATGTCGCTCCTCTCTTACAGTGCCGCAATGATGTTCTTCAGACCAGAAGCCTGCTCAAATGCCAAACCTGCGTTGAGCAGTGTCTGCTCGCCAAATGGACGACCGATGAGCTGCATGCCGATCGGCATCTTATTGCTATCAAAGCCGCAAGGCTGAACCAGACCGGGCAGACCTGCAATATTGATGCTGACCGTACAGATATCGCCTGCGTACATCTCAAGCGGGTCAGTGGTCTTTGCGCCAATCTCATATGCAGTGGTCGGTGCAACTGGTGTCAGGATCACATCGCACCTGTTGAATGCATTTGCAAACTCTTCCTTAATCTTGCGCTGTGCTGCGCGCGCCTTCTTGTAATATGCATCATAGTAACCAGAAGAAAGTACATAAGTGCCCAGCATAATGCGGCGCTGTACTTCCTCACCAAAGCCCTCAGAACGGGACTTTACATACAGATCAACGAGGTCATCGCCTGCATTCGGGGTACGATAGCCATACTTTACGCCGTCAAAACGTGCGAGGTTAGAAGATGCCTCAGCTGAGGACAGGATATAGTAGATCGGCAGTGCATAGTCCGCGAGCGGCAGAGAAATCTCAAACACTTCTGCGCCCATTGCCTTATACTGGTCAGCAGCCGCCAGAACAGACTTCTTAACTTCGTCAGAAATACCGTCGCCAAAGTATTCCTTGGGCAGACCAACCTTGAGCCCCTTCATATCTGGGTTCAGGTTTGCACGTACAGAACCCTCAAATGGGGTCTTAACAGAAGTAGAGTCATGTGCCGGATCATAGCCTGTAATGGCATCGAGCAACATTGCAGTATCCTCAACCGAGCGACCGAACGGACCAATCTGGTCAAGAGAAGATGCGAACGCAATCAGACCATAACGAGAAACCGTACCATAGGTCGGCTTCAGACCAACAACACCGCAGAAAGACGCTGGCTGACGGATAGAACCGCCGGTATCTGACCCCAGAGACAGCGGTACTTCGCCTGCTGCAACAACTGCCGCAGAACCGCCGGAAGAACCACCCGGTACGCGAGACAGATCATGTGGGTTGTGGGTCAGCTTCATCGCAGAGTTTTCACAGGAAGAACCCATTGCAAACTCGTCCATATTTACCTTACCGGTTACAACTGCATCCTGTGCGAGCAGCTTGTCTACAACGGTTGCGTTGTATGGTGGGTTAAAGTTGTGCAGCATCTTGGATGCACAAGTTGTCAGGGTACCCTTGGTGCAGATGTTATCCTTTACTGCAACCGGAATACCAGCCAGTGCAGACAGACTCTCCCCTGCTGCACGTTTTGCGTCAACCGCGCCAGCCTGTGCCAAAGCAGCCTCTTCGGTGACGGTGATATATGCGCCAACCTTTTCGTCAACTGACTTGGTGCGTGCCAGAACGTCCTGTGTCAGTTCAACGGCACTAATTTCTTTTTTTGCAAGCAGGTCAGAAAGCTCTGACGCTGTTTTCTTAAACAATTCCATGCTGTCCACCTCTTATTCCACAACTCTCGGTACAGCCACGCCACCCGCCTGAAAGTCGGGTGCATTCGGCTCGATCAGATCTTCTGGGGTGTACTCCTGTACCACCACATCCTCGCGCAGTGCATTCTTGCGCTCGGTGTTGATGACATCGGTGATATCGCCCAGATCGAGCTGTTGCAGCTTGTCCACCATGCCAACGATATTCTGCATATCGTCTGCCAGATGGTCAAAGTGCTCGCCGCTCATATCCAGCCGCGCCAGCGCGGCAATATGTTCCATTTCCTGTCTGGTGATTGCCATGACTTGTTGTCCTCCTATATTTGAAATCAAATAAGATTTTATAGCCCAATCATGCGGGCAAACTCCTGCTCGTTCACCACAGGAATGCCCAGCTCTTCTGCCTTTTTGAGCTTCGAGCCTGCATTCTCTCCGGCAACCACAAGGCTGGTTTTTTTAGAAACCGAGCCAGATGCCTTGCCGCCCAGCGATTCGATCAGGTCGTTAATCTCCTTACGAGAAAAACGGGTCAAAGACCCTGTTGCTACAATCGTCTGTCCTGCCAGCTGATCACCCTTTGCGGTTTGTTCTCCGGTAAAGTTCACACCAGCCGCACGCAGTGCTTCAATCAGATGCTTAGACTGCTCTTGTGTGCGCCAAACCGCAATGCTCTCTGCGGTCGTCTGTCCAATGTCACGGATTTCCGTGAGTTCTTCAATCGGTGCTTCCAGCAGTGCATCCAGCGTACCAAAGCGACCCGCCAAGATCTTTCCTGCCTTTTGCCCGACATGACGAATGCCAAACGCAAACAGCAAGCGGGACAGATCCCGTGCTTTGCTCTGTGCAATGCTTGCAACCAGATTTTCCGCAGACTTCTTTCCCATGCGCTCGAGCGGTTCGATCTGCTGAACTTCCAGTTGATAGAGATCCGCTGCCGATTTCACAAGCCTCGCCCCGATCAGCATTTTGAGCACACCTTCGCCGCAGCCGTCGATATCCATGGCATCGCGGGAAGCAAAGTGCATCAGATTGCGCAGCAGCTGTGCGGGGCACTCTGCACCTGTGCAGCGAATCGCCGCTTCGTCCGGCTCTTCATAGACTGGCGCACCGCATACCGGACAGGTTTCCGGCATTTGGTAAGCCTGTGCCTCTGCTGGACGCTTGTCCAAATTGACGCCAATAATCTCCGGAATAATTTCGCCCGCCTTGCGCACGCGCACGGTATCTCCCACGCGCACATCCAACTCTCGAATGAAATCACGGTTGTGCAGCGTCGCACGGGATACGGTCGTACCAGCAAGCCGCACGGGCTCCAGTACTGCATTTGGTGTGAGCACACCTGTTCTGCCGACCGAAATGATAATATCTGTGAGCAGGGTTTCCTTAATCTCTGGTGGGTATTTATATGCCGCCGCCCATTTTGGGAACTTCGAGGTCGATCCCAATTGCGCACGTTGTGCAAAGTCATTGACCTTGACCACCGCACCATCGATATCAAAATCCAACGTACCGCGTGTCTCGCCCATGCGCTCGATCTCTGCCTGTACTGCCGCAGCATCCGTAAAGACTGAATAACACGGACTGACTGGAAAACCTAACTTCTTCAGATAATCCAGTGATTGGGTATGGCTCGTAAATTCCAGTTCATCGCTGTTCTGGATATTAAAGCAGAAGATGGAGAGTCTGCGCTCTGCCGTGATCTTGCTGTCCAGCTGACGCAAAGAACCTGCCGCCGCATTGCGCGGATTTGCCAAAAGCGGCTGTTCATTCAGCTCACGCTCAGCATTGAGTTCTTCAAAGACGGTACGCGGCATATAAACTTCACCACGTACAACAAGATGTGGCGGTGCATCTTGCAGCACGTTTGGAATATCTGAAATGGTTCGGAGATTTTCAGTCACATCCTCACCCACTTGACCATCTCCGCGGGTCGCACCGCGTACAAAAACGCCGTCGATATACTCAAGTGCAACCGAAAGTCCGTCGATTTTATATTCTACGACATACGCTGCTTTATTGACCACGTTTTCCACGCGCTCATAGAAATCTGCCAGTTCGTCAAAGGAGAATACATCCTGCAAACTTTCCAACGGATACGCATGTGTGACCTTGGAAAACTTTTCGCTTGCCACACCGCCGACACGTTGGGTTGGGGAATTTGCATCTGCAAATTCAGGGTGTGCAGCCTCTAGGGCACGCAGCTTGCGCTGCATCATGTCATACTCATAGTCAGAGATCTCAGGTGCATCCTCATCATAATACTTTTTATTGTGATACTGCAATTGTTCTCGCAGCAATCGGATTTCCTCGTCCATTCTGGCTCCTTTCTGCACACCCAAAAGGCTGTGCGTATAGTAATCCCAGCATACTTTAGTATTATATCATGTAACGCAGAACTAATACAACACAAAATATTAAAAACCATTTAATTTTTATAATTATATGAGAAGAATACACAGTGAATGTGCAAATATCAAGCTCACAAAGGAGCAAGTTTGCAACTAATTTGTGACTAATGTGTAACTAACACTATACTATTGTGCAAAATAACAGGGTGTCCATGATGGTCACCCTGTTCCTCGCTGATTGCTTTTAAATCGCCTTGATTGCCTCCGGCAGCTTCTCGATTTTCCCGCCGCACAGCCGATCCAGATAGACCATTGTCTGCAAGCTGGATTCCTGTACAGCGATCTCACCCTTGGCGTCCACCTTGACTATATCCGCAGCGATCAGCCGGCGGAAAGTCCCCTGCGCCCATTCGGGCATTTCAGTTGTATGC
>JAHHRJ010000006.1 GCA_020025885.1 Butyricicoccus sp.
TAGGGGGACTGGGTTCCCCTGGAAAGGCTGTCAAAGTTCTTTGACAGCCTCAAAAAAGCTGTCTCCCGAGAGACAGCTTTTTGCATTCATGTCCAATATTGATTTAAACAGCTCCAAAAAGTTCAACCAGTGTACCACCGCCCCAATATCCAAATACAATGAGTGCTGTATTCCAGCAGGCAATTCCAGCACCAGACCATATCGTATAATCGCGCACTGGGATTTTAAGCAGACCGGCAGGAATCGACACAATGGTGCGCAGAACAGGGATCAGGCGGCAAATGAACAGTGCACGGTTTCCGCCGTGCTCGATTTTTTCATGGCACTGTTTGATAAATTTCTGAAAACTAGGACTTTTGCCAAACAGCTTGTGTAGGATCGGTGCGCCGCCATAGCGGCAAATTCCGTAGATGGTAAGACTTGCAAGGGTACCCGCAACAACAGATAGCGCAAGTGCTCCGATGAGATCTAAGTCGCTCTGTCTCGCCAGCACCCCAATGCCCGGCATAATCAGCCCCGCAGGGAATCCAGGCAGGTTGAGATATTCGCAGTAACAGATGACCAGAATGAACAAATACCCATACTGTGCAAAAAAGTCCAAAAAGGTCTGAAAGTCCAAATCGCTACACCATGCTTTCTTTTGTTATTACTTCCACTATAACAAATGTTTGTATGCTCCACAAGAGCCAGATGCAGAAGTTCAAAAAGAATTCACGATGTCTTAAAAAATAAAGTATGAAAGCCACCAAACAAGCCCAACCACACTGCCGCCGCCTATGGCAGATAGGGCAAGCTGCGGCGCCGTGTATCGACGAAGCGGCAGCGGACGTGCGGGATGTTTTGCATGATATCGTGCTGCCAGTGCGCACGCTTCACGCAGTGCATCGCCGCTCGCTTCCTTTCCTTCCCGTACAATGAAAAATGCCTGCTCAAAAAAACGATCATCTTCTGGGCGCACGATGACGACCCGCTTGGAAATGCCCTTGACCATATCCTATTTTCCTCCTCGCATTCACTTCCTTTCTCCAGTATGTCCCCAATGGGAAATCGTTATGCAGCCGAAGCAGTCTTGCGCCGCTCCAAACGTACCACCAATGCAGTTAGATCATCTGCCGCCCCCTTTTCTGATGCCGCCATGACAAGGCGCGCCGCAAGTTCCTTTGGACTGTCTCCCGCATGATCCACCAAAATACGCTTGATCCATGCATTGTCCAGCCCATCTGATACACCATCTGATAACATCACAAATACATCTCCATGCATCATACGCAAAGGCACAGGCTGTGCTTCCTCGGCTGACTCCATGAGTCCGACCGGAAGCGTTTCTCCAGACAGCGTCGTCACGCTGCCACCCGTACGTAAGTACCCAGGTGCTGCGCCGCATTTGAGAGAATCCGCGCGTCCTGTATAGAGATTGATCGTAAGCGCATCCAACGTCACACCGCGCATTCCCTCTACTCGCATACGAAATGCAGGTGCAACGGTGCGAAGTGCATCATCCACGCCAATTCCTGCCCGCAGGAATCGCTCCATCATACTGACTAACAACTGACTATCCTTTGCCGCCGCAGGGCCCGTGCCCATGCCATCTGCTAACAGCATACATGCACGACCATCCTCTGTCACAAAAGATTGTACCGTATCTCCTGAAACTGCCTCACCATCCTTCTGGCGCTGGCTCGTGCCTGCAACGACACGATAGGGTGCCTGTTCTCGCAGCACAATACGTGCGCCCAAATCATCTGTCACACACTCTGGATCACTCAGTCCACGTCCTAAGAGTGCAGACAGACCGACTGCAAATCCGCGACGCTCTTGCAAAATGCGCGCCGTGCCCTCGCCTGCCAATTCTACTCGCAAGCGTCCGGATACATCATAAAAAACTGCCACCTGATCGATTCTACCAAATGCCTGCGCATAGGAACGGACCTGTCGCTCTCTTGCGGGCAGAGATGCCTGATCTGCTGATAAATTTCCTCCTACCTGTCTCAAAATTTCGGTCAGTCCCGCATATTGCTGTGCGATCAGATCCCGATTTTCCCGCGTGCGCTGCTGATAGGCACGCCGCTCATGTAACACCGCAAGTCCGCGGTTGATGGATTGTACCAGCTCTGGCAAATGAACGCACCGCGCCTGAAATCCGGGCGGAAAATCCCCTGCCTCCGCGCGTCCGCGCCGCAGCATGGGCACAGCCATGCTATGAAATGCCCCCATGGTGGCAACTGACTCTTTTTGCCAGCATGCCCCACAGACTTCACACTTGGAGCACACCGCATCCGTCGCGCGGTCAAAGACTGCATGTACTTCATCATTCGTTTCCGCTCGTCCATGTTCGATACCGCTGCAAAGCGCATCATATAACTCCTGAAAAGCAGCCGAAGCCTCATTTGCACAGCGTCCCGCCGTGTGCCGGATACGCTGAATACTCGCCGAAGTATCTCGGCGTACGGGCTGCAATCCATCTTTGATACATTGCCACGTCCTCTTTGGCACAGCCGCATACATGAGGACTGCAAAGACGCTCTCATAGAGTGCAAATACAAAGACTGGGTTGTCCGCGCCCACCAGCGAAGCGCCCACACCAGCAATCAACGCAGCAATTGCAAATCCAATGCGTCCTGCATTTTGAAATGCACCTGCGATCAGCGCAGACAACCCATATACACAGGTGAAGAATGCCCCCTGTCCTTGTACTGCATCCAGCAGTGCACCTGCTGCAACGCCAGCCACTGTCCCCATTGTGCTGCCGCCGAGATACGCCGCTGAGAGCACCAAGAAGTACAGCAAAATTCTAGCTGGTGTGATTGTTCCCATAATACGGATATCCGACAGCGCAACCAGTGCCGATGCTGCGACTGCGAGCAGTCCAGCTGGGCGCAAGAAGCGTACCGGTCTTGCAGGCCCCATTGCAAACTGATAACACGCCGTCATAACACCAGTGACCGCAACCACACAAGCAAACCGTGCAATGTTCGCAAGTGTTGCCGCTGGGATCAGCACAAAGCCTGTACCTGCCATGCAGATCATCGCACACACTGGCATAAACCATGATGTCCGACGCAGATCCTTATCAAATACGCAAGCACACACCAGTGCAAGCAGTCCGCCTGCCGCTGCCGTCACCCCATACATCCCACTGCACAGCAGCACACTGCCAAGCAGCAAGCCTCCAAGTGCTGCATAGCCATGTCCCATGCTTGCCGCTGCAGCCGTAAACGCCAAACCAAACGGTGCATACCCACCAAACATCGCCGCTCTGGACAAGACGAATGCCAGTGCAAATTGCCGTGCTGCCACAGCTCCTTTATGGATTCGATCATCGCTCTGCATACGCTGCGCCAGACTGCCTGCATGTGCTGCTAAGGTAAATCCCTTCCTCATCAGTATCCGCTTGTCCATCTTATGTATCCTCCTCATTTCCTTGTGCCAACAGTATACGCCAAAGCGTCTGCATAGGCGGTCGGAAAATACATCCGGAAATATCCACCCCTCATGTGATTTTCACACTGGGAATGGCACAGGAATAGGCTTTGCTTTGTTTGGCGTAGGTTCCGCCCGTGTGCCGTCGAGAATTGCGAGTGAAAGCAGGTATGATTTTGAATTCTATGCCCATCTGAAATTTCTTCCTTGCAATTTGTTGGGTGAATGGCTATGATAGAGAAAGGTATTTCGGATTTCAGATTTTAGGAGGGGTCTTTTATGATCAAACGCAAGGAGCAAACATTTGCTCAGCGAGTTGCACTCATCATCCTTGCATCTTTTGTGATGGCATTCACCATCAAGAGTTTTGCCCGTCCGGGTGGGATCTTCTCAGGCGGCTTCAATGGTATTTCGCTGCTTATTATCGCCTGCTGTGAAAAGTTTCTCAATATTTCTCCCCCATTTGCGCTTGTCAACTACACACTGAACCTCATCCCCATGTATATCAGTTTCCGATATCTCGGAAAAAAGCTGACGATCCTTTCGATCGAATGTGTTGTACTGGTCGGTTTCCTGACAGATATCCTGCCCGCATTCCCGATCACCCACGACCCCTTGCTGGTCGCAGTATTTGGCGGTATCTTTAACGGTCTATCCGTTTCGCTGTGTCTGCTTGCCAACGGTTCTGGCGGCGGTACGGATATCATTGGACTCTTTATGGGTGAAATCAAAGGACGCGACTGCTGGAACACTATCTTTATGATGAACGTCGTCGTACTTGGTCTTGCAGGTGTTCTGTTTGGTTGGGATAAGGCACTGTATTCCATCATCTTCCAGTTTGTATCCACACAGGTCATTCACACATTACATAAACGCTACCAGCGTCATACCCTTTGGATCATCACCGATCACGCAGAAGAAATCTATCAGATGATCGCTGAGGTCACACATCACGACGCAACCCTATTTAAAGGCGTAGGCTGCTATAAGCGGCAGGAACGACAAATGCTCTACTCGGTTGTTTCCAGCGAGGAGCTCAAGCTGCTGTCCTCCCGCATTCGTGCCATTGACCCAAAAGCATTCGTAAACATCCAGCGCACGGAAATACTCAATGGACGATTCTACCAGAAACCAACCGATTGATTGATCTTAACTAAGGCGTATCTGAAAACAAAGAAATCGACGAATTTTTCGCAGTGAGTGCGTAGATGCAAGGCAAAAAAGCCCTGCAAGTATTTGAATCAAATTTCAATACTTGCAGGGCTTCTCTTAAATTCCTTTTGATTTTAGGAAAAGAAAAAAGACACCGAATGGTGTCTTTTTTCTTTTGGTGGAAGTTACAGGGCTCGAACCTGTGACCCTCTGCTTGTAAGGCAGATGCTCTCCCAGCTGAGCTAAACTTCCAAGTGGTGACCCGTACGGGATTCGAACCCATGTTACAGCCGTGAAAGGGCCGTGTCTTAACCACTTGACCAACGGGCCAAATCTGGTAGCGGTAATTGGACTTGAACCAATGACCTTTCGGGTATGAACCGAACGCTCTAGCCAACTAAGCTATACCGCCAAATTCTTGTTTTGTTTGTGGCTTCTCGCCAGCGACGATATTTATTATATCTAAGATAGGGCTATTTGTCAACGCTTTTTTGAAATTTTTTAAGTTTTTTTTGAAAGAATTTTTTTGATACTTTTTCCGTGCTTAAAACCGCATTTTTGTAGCATATAAAAATCCAGAAGACACAAATCGCCCTCTGGATTTTCCGCCGTTTTCTATCTTATACGAGCTTAACGGTATAATATACTGCTGTCACAAAGAAATAAGCACCCACTGCGACCATGCTTGCAAGCGGAATTCGACCAGCCATCATAAGACCGACTGCTGCAAGGATGCCCATCACCACCGGAGTCAGGAACATCATAAGATATGCATTGCCCGAAAACTCGAATACATACTTATGCTTTTTTCCCAGACGCAGGTGACCAAAATCACTGCGCACCTTTGCTACGCCAATGATCTGGATGAGCATCAGAACGATCACAGCCCCCAGCATATATGGCTTGTAGCCTGCACCTTTTACGGTCTGACCCAGCAGCACAGCGCTTGCCGCGATCCCACAATCTAAAGAGATCATGAAAAACTCTGGCTGATAGGAATGATAGATCAGGTAAATAAACGCAAACGCTGGCAGTGCAACATACATCATCTTAATGGTCGAATTTGGATTCCAATCAACAATTGAAAATACAACAAATAGCGCTGCACCAAAAACAGCAAGTGTGCTGCCCTTCATGACATGATAGGACACATCAAATCCACGCTTGCGCTCGCGCAACATCACAAGCAAGCCTGCTGCAATCCCAACAAGACCCACAACGCGCAGTACTTTGATCGCTGTCAGTGCTGCCTCATACTTTGAAGTATAGTACAATATGTTGTTCAGGAACATCAGCCCAAGTACACCAAACAAACATCCCGAAAATACAAGCAATACCTTGTTTGTGATATAGTCACTTTTGCGGGGGTCTTCCTTTGCAGGGATCTTTGTCTGTTTGTTATTCCTTTCAGGCATTTGTGCAGCCAAAAAAATCAACTCCTACTATATTTATAAGTCGCCACTTTCGTACAATACGGCTGTCAGCGCTGCAAGGGGTGCTGTTTCACAGCGCAAAATACGCGGACCAAGCGAAACAGGTGTCAACCCATTTTCCTGCGCCATACGTGCTTCCTCTTCTGCAAAACCGCCCTCTGGACCAATCATCAGCGCAGCAGACGCAAATGGACGGGAGTGCAGCACAGTGCGCACACTGGTTTCCTGCTCCATCTCGTAAAAGAACAGCGGCATTTCCGTCTGTGCTGTGCGCTGAACCGCCGCAGCAAAATCTACGCACTCCATAACCTCGGGTACACGACCGCGCCCACACTGCTGTGCAGCTTCCCGTGCAATCTTACGCCAGCGCTCAATCTTGCGCACAAGTGCTTTGCCGTCCGGTCTGGATACACAGCGCGACGCCACATAGGGTACAATATAGCTTGCCCCTAATTCAACCGCTTTTTGCACAATAAAATCCATTTTATCGCCCTTGGGCAATGCCATAAACAAAGTCACTTCTGTTTTCGGCTCGCCACGTGAAGGCATACGCGTATTGATTTGACAGTGTACCTGACCACCTTCTGTATCGGTCAAGGTGCATTGGTAATCGGTTCCGCGTCCATCGCAAATCGTCAGATTTTCTCCGGTTTTCATGCGCAAAACACGTGTAATATGGTGCGCATCGTCGCCTGTCAGTGTAATCAAGTCAGACGCAGGCGCACTTTCTATAAAAAATCTCGGCAAGATATTCTCCTCCCGGTTTCTGGGTATTCTCAAACCATTTTAGCAAACTCCGCGCCGCTTGTCCAGCGCAATTTTCAACTTTCTGACACAGATCAGGCAGGACGCATGGCAGTAAACACCGCCCAGCCGCCTGAAATCGCACGATCTTTGAGCGTAAATCCAGCCTTCTCGAGTGCCTCACCGACTTCGTCTGCACGCTCTTCAATGATACCTGATGTGATGAGCGTTCCGCCCGCCACCAGCTTCTCATAGAACATCGGTGCCATGCCAATAATAATATCTGCTACGATATTTGCACAGATGATCTCATAACCTGCACCAATTTCCTGTGCGAGTTCTGCGTCGCGCAGAGCATCGCCATGCAGGGTGCGTTCAATGGTAATATCATTGCGTTCCGCATTCTCGCATGCACAGGTTAGGCAGTGCGCATCAATATCGACTGCAACCTCTGGCTTTGCACCCAACATACCTGCTGCAATCGCCAAAATACCCGATCCAGTTCCCATATCCAGCAGCTTTTCGCCACCTTTTACAACTTTTTCGAGCATTGTGATACAAAGCTGTGTGGTGTCATGTGTGCCCGTACCAAATGAGGAAGCTGGGTCAATTTCCAGAATACGGCGACCTTTGGCATCTTCTACCGTCTCCCAAGAAGGCTTGATCATAAAAGTTTCACCCACAGGGAACGGCTTAAAATACTGCTTCCAGCCCCATTCCCAATCTTCTTGACGGGTCACGCTCTGTGCCGTCTCCAAGCGACCAAACACCTCTTCTGTATCCTGCGCACGCAGGGTATCCAGCGCAAGACGCAGGGATTCGATTTGCGCATGTCCATCCGCGGAGTCCTCTACATAAACCTTGAGCTTGGTTTCCTGATTGCGCAAGTTCTCGCATAGGGTTTCATCCACATAGTCCCAGTATATCTCAGTATCCTGCAAAAATTCCTCGAAGTCCGCAGCATCTTCCAGCGCATATCCTTCAATGCCAACAGATTCCAGCACATCTGCAACCGAATCAATTCCCGCTGTTGTTGTAAAAATCGTTACTTCAATGAAGTCCATTTCGTTCTCCTTCTATTACATACAGATCAGCCCATATTTTTCAGCAAAATACTTCAATATGCGCGGTTCCTGTTCCCATGTCCCATCATAAAGCGCAAGCCCAGCATAGACGCGCAGTGCCTTTTCCAACAGTTCTGGCGACTCCGCACACAGACACACTGGACGTGTGATCATATAGAGATTTTCTTCCAGCGCGATCACATCTTCCTCTTCCTCCAATAGCAGCTTAAACGCCGCTGGTGTCTCGTCTTCCAACTCAATGAGATGCTCACAGAGTAAGTGGTCACAGCTGATCTCATCAGAAATACTTGCTGTCCAATCAATGAAATGTGCATCTCGTCCATCCGGTGCGAGTACCACATCATCAAGCTCGCGCGGAATAATTGTATTGATTCCATTCGCCGCACGGATCTGCACCAGATCTGCCAGCCGTCTTGCCCGCTCGTTTGCAACTGGCACAAACAGTTCTACATTTGGCAAATCAATTCCTCTTAGCAGCCACACCGCTGGACAGCGTACCCCAAGAGATATTCTCGCATATGGCGCAATCGCATGAAGTGCTTCTGGCAAATCTTCTGGCTCGGAAGCCGTCAAGACAACTGTTGATACCCCAATACGCTGTAATACCGCAATCGCCGCAACACAGTCTGTGCCATCTTCCATGCGGCAGTCCGCATCGACTGGCAGCTCTGCCATGAGTGCCGCACCAGAAAGGTCTGTGACTGCCAGCACAGCCGCACGGAGTGCATGAAAATTAGACACCCCATGCAGATAATAAAAATCGGCATGCAGCTTTAAAAGTGGCTGAAATAGTTTGCGGCACTCCTGAATATATGCTTCACAAGCCGGAAGTTCTGCATCTTCTGGCAGAGCCGGACAAGGGAGCATGAGACCTGCTGGAACTTCCGGGCAGGTCTCACGCATATGAGCGAGGATTTGAGGGTCAGCCGCAAGCGCACCAGCGATCAGATCCCGATTGCTGGCAAGCAGTGAATGGTCATCTGGGTCAGTAACCATCAGCTGACCCTCTGATAACGGAATCGATTCCATTTTTTCCTCCTTGAAATCAGGCAGCACGCCAAGAACCATCTGCCTGCGGCGTGTAGCGCAGCGGCTGTGATGCCGCCGCCCGACATACTTCCAGCGCCGCATAATACACATCATCGATCATCAAACCGCGTTCGGCTGCACGCTGGGTCGCCTTATCCAGCACGGCGAGGGTATCTTCCCCTGCCCCAAGCTGCGGATCGAGTCCAGCGTCCATCTGAAAACGGCGCAGCGCACCAAACGCACGCGTATCGAGTACATCTGTTGGCTTTTCCAAGTATCCAAGTGCATGCAGCCGCTCGCACACGGCACGCACCTGCGCACTCTTTTGTCCATAGAGGACTGGCGTTTTCAGATCCAGCGGCGCCGCTGTCTTGAGGTAACTGCGAATGGTGCGCAGCGTATGCTTTTCAATATCTGGTGTCAGTCCAACGCCTTCCCATCCGCCCGACTTAGGCAGATACATTTCCAAACAGGTGAGCACCAAATAGTCTCCATCTAAGACCAAATGATATTGCCCCTGCCCCTTGCCATAGGTCTGATCACCCATGAGAACAGCACCGCCAACTTCATGCAGCACACCTGCCATAAGCTCTGCGGCAGAAGCCGTATTTGGGCTGACCAGCACGACCATTTTGCGCAGAGGAAGCCCGCCGCCCTTTGCCTCATAAACCTGATCGCCTCCAAGGCTCTTGCGGTAATGCATGGTTGCCATCTTGCCCGGCTTTTCCAGCATCAGATCCAGCATTTCGAATGCTGCATCCACCATACCGCCGCCATTGTCGCGCAGATCCAAGATCACAGCATTGGTTTTCTTTTCATCCAGTCCATTCCAAATCTCTGCAAAGTCCTCTGCATCATGCATGGAAGAGAATGCAGTAATTGAAATGTATTCCACGCCCGGAGCTGCCTGTCGTGCACTGACGGTCTCTTCCAGAATCTTTTCGCGCTTCATCCGAAAAGACAGCTCCTTACCTTCACGAGACACTGTGATCTGCACCTGTGTTCCAGTATCCCCCTGTAATTTTTCTCCAATTTGCGCAAGAGATGCCTTTGTCACATCCATACCATCCACAGTCAGCAGGCGATCTCCCACCTGCACACCAGCTGTTGCTGCTGGTGAATGGCGCACCACCTGACGCACAAAAGCACCCCCCTCGTCCTGTGTCACCGCAACACCGATCCCAGCATAACCAGACAGGGTCGAAAATCCTGTCTGATACTCTTTTCCTGTCAAATACATCGAATGTGTATCCATTCCACCCAAAATATCATTGAGCACATCGCCCAATGCGTCTGGGTGTTCCTCCAGATATGCCGAACTTTCCGCAATCGTCTCCTGCGTCACAGGATGCGTCTCCGCGACCAAGCCGCGTGCATTGATGATTGATACCGCTCGCTGAAACCGCTCCACGGAAGACAGCGCGGCGGCGTGCCCTGTCAGCACAGCCATACATAACAAAGCAGCCATACATTTTTTCAGGATTTGCAAGGTAAGCTCCTTTCACGGATGAAAAAGACCACATGAACATTTGAAATCAGGGAAATTTTCCGCTGATTACATCTTTTCTGGTGCATCTACACCAATGATATGCAGTACATTGCGCACGGTCTGTACAGCCGCCTGACACAGACACAGACGTGCATCGCGCAGTGCAGGCTCTGCATCCATAATGCGGCAAGCATTGTAGAAGCGGTGGAACTGTGCTGCCAGCTGTACGCCATACTTATTGAGCTTAGATGGGTCACGTGCTTCCGCAGCTTCCAAAATTTCCTCTGGCAGCAGTGCGATCGCCTTAATAAGTGCCTTTTCGTCTGCATGGGTCAGCACAGTCAAATCAACTGCATCTGCGCGTGGTACGGTCACACCATTCTCTGCTGCATTGCGCAGGATGGAGCAAATACGTGCATGTGCATACTGTACATAGTAAAGTGGGTTTTCTGAATCCTGCTTGACTGCAAGATCGAGGTCAAATTCCATCTGTGTCTCTGCTGCACGGGAGTTGAAGAAGAAACGTGCTGCATCAACTGGAATCTCATCCAAAAGATCAGACAGGGTCAGGCTCTTACCAGTACGCTTGGACATACGAACCACTTCGCCGCCCTGCATCATGCGCACGAGCTGCATGAGTACGATCTCGAGACGCTCAGAGCCATTCAGCCCCAGTGCATCCAGTGCACGCTGCAAACGTGCCACATGACCATGATGATCCGCGCCCCAGATATTGATAACACGATCAAATTCGCGGGTCTGGAACTTATTGCGGTGGTATGCAATATCTGCTGCAAAGTAGGTATAGAAGCCATTTGCACGGCGCAGTACATCATCCTTATCCGCACCAAACGCCGTGGACTTGAGCCATAGTGCGCCATCCTGCTCATAGGTCACACCTGCATCTGTCAGCATCTGCACAGTTTCTGCAACCGCACCAGAATCATGCAGGGTAGACTCACGGAACCATACATCATAATGGATCTTATAGCGCTCCAGATCGCGCTGCATCTTTTCAATGTTATGCGGCAGACCATAGCCAACAATGGTGTGAAAGCGCTCTTCTTCGCTCATAGCCAGCAGGGCATCTCCGTGCTGTTCCACCAAATTGTGTGCCAGCTCGCGGATATCTGCGCCCTGATACCAAGACGGATCGAACGCGATCGCATCTTCGCCCTTGAGCTCCTGAATATAGCGTCCCTCAACGGAATGTGCAAACTTATCGACCTGATTGCCTGCATCGTTAATATAGAACTCACGGGTTACATCATTACCAGCCCAGTCGAGCACTTCTGCAAGACAGTCACCCAGCACGCCGCCACGCGCATTGCCCATGTGCATCGGGCCAGTTGGGTTTGCAGAAACGAACTCAACCATAATCTTTTCCGGATTTTCCTTCTTGGTTCTGCCGTATGCTTCGCCGCATGTGCTAACCGCACGAACTGCATCCTGATACCAGCCTGCATTAAAAGTAAAGTTTAAAAATCCCGGACCTGCGATATCCATCTTCTCAAAACAGGTATCTGTAAGATCTGCCTGCGCAACGATGCTTTCTGCAATCTTGCGCGGTGCCATATGCAGCGGCTTTGCGCACTGCATCGCAAAAGTAGATGCCCAGTCGCCATTGGATGCATCCTTCGGAATTTCTACTGCGATTGGGGGCAGCTCTGCCTGCGGCAGGGTTCCAGCTGCAACCGCTTTTTCATAAGCTGCCTTTACAATGGCGATCGCCTGCTGGCGTGCAGTTTCTAACAGGTTCATAACATTCACTCTCCGTATATCTTGGATTCTTTTTTCATTTTAAAAGGCAATTTTTTACCTTATCCCATTGGTTCTGTGGATACCACCATCTCAAAGCGATGACGCCCAGCCAAATTCTGATCGACCTCGATCGTGTAGTCGATCGCAAGCATACCGCCATCCTCTGTAATATTATTGACGATTCTGGAAGTGCGTGTTGAAATAGTGAGCGCCGCGCCAAAGTTTGTCTGATATAGACCAACATGACGTTGATTTTCCAAAAACAGCATTTCCGAAGGGCAGTTTCCTGTGCGGGTCATACACACCGATCCCTTGTCGATTTTCAGCATCGTGTGTGTGCCTTGCAGCCCTGTGATCTCGCTTTCATCATAGGTGATATAATACTTGTCACGTCTGCGGTAAAGGCGTGCCGCTGTCATCATGTTGACTTCCTCCGGCTCGCACCCTTCAAAGCGCTGTACAGAATGAATCGACAACCAAACGTCTTTTTTTATATCTTCCATGGCTATCTCCTATCAAAAATATTTCAAAGCGCGTCAAAATCCATTCGCTCTGCCGGAAAATCCAACGCGCTATGTAAAAATCCGGGTGCAAGCGCATTAAATCCTTCTGGATCATCTGAGACAAAATAGCGGGTCTTGCCCTGCCGCGCTTGTGCTGGGGTAAGGATGCCGCGCACGCACTCTGCTGCCGCCGCACCAGAATCGATGAGGCGCACATGCTCACCCATTTCTGCCGCGATCACCTCTCGCAAAAGCGGATAATGCGTACATGCAAGAATGAGCGTGTCTACGTTCTGTGCTTTGATCGGGGCTAGATATTCCTGCACCAATGTTTCTGCTACAATATCTCCGCGGTGTACGCGTCCATTTTCTGCAAGCGGCACAAGCAAGGGGCACGCCTGCATAAATACAGATAGATTGGGGTCAGCCGCTGACAGCATCCGCTTATAAACACCGGAACGCACAGTTGCCTGCGTGCCAATCACACCAATGCGCCCTGCAACGGTTGCCTTCCGTGCCGCATCACAAGCAGGCGCGACCACGCCGATCATTGGCACGTCGGTTTCTGCCGCAACAATATCGAGTGCTGTTGCCGAAACCGTATTGCATGCAACTACAATCGCCTTAATATCAAACGCACGCAAGAACTGTACATCCTGCCGCGTATATTTTAAAATCGTTTCCGCCGAGCGGGTTCCATATGGCACACGTCCAGTATCTCCAAAGTAGATGATATCCTCATGGGGCAGAATTTCATGCAGTCGGCGTACTGCAGTCAAACCGCCTACACCCGAATCAAACACACCGATCGGACGGTTATCCATGTACATCCTCCATTGCCAGTGCAACCAGACGATCGATTAACGCACTGTAACACAAACCACCGTGCTCAAACAGCTTGGGGTACATGGAAATGCTTGTAAATCCAGGAATTGTATTGATTTCGTTGAATACAATTTCTTTCCCATCTCGTGTGCAGAAGAAGTCCACGCGAGACAGTCCACGGCATCCAAGTGCCGTATATACGCGAATTGCATTCTCCTGTACCTGTGCGATCGCCTGCTCAGAAATATGGGCTGGAATATAGAGCGCGGAGGATGCATCATTATACTTTGCATCAAAGGTATAGAACGTCTGGGTCGGCGCGATCTGTCCTACCGTAGAAGCAATGGGATCGGTATTGCCCAGCACCGCACATTCCACTTCATATCCATCAATAAACTCTTCCACCAGAACTTTAGTATCCCAGCGGAACGCCTCTGCAAGACCTGCAACCAGCCCGTCGAAATCATCCGCACGTGCAACGCCCACAGAAGATCCAGAGGAGCAAGGCTTCACAAACATCGGGTATACACTGTCAAGCTTTGCCTCTGCACGCTTTGCTACTGCCATTGCATCTTTCTGATAGTCCGGACGCAGAACGATCTCATATGCCGCCTGTCGCACACCAGTTGTGCCCACGATGATCTTGGTCAGACTCTTGTCCATTGCATTTGCGGATGCCGCAACACCCGGTCCCACAAACGGAATGCCTGCCAGTGTCAGCAGTCCCTGTACCGCGCCATCTTCGCCGCCGAAGCCATGTAACACTGGGAAGCAAACATCAATGTGGATGCGCTCCATACCGTTTTCCCGCTCGACAAGCAGTCCATGCGTCTCGCGATCTGGCGAAAACACCGCAGGGCACAAACTTGGCTCCTGCTCCCATGCGCCCGATTTTACCTTTTCCGGGTCAGCATTTTCATAAAGAAACCATCTGCCATCGCGTGTAATGCCTACTGGCACCAACTCATATTTACTCTGATCTGCATTTGTCAAAATCGAGGATGCCGAAATGCAAGAAATCTTATGTTCGTTCGACAAACCACCAAATAAAACCGCAAGCTTTAACATGGTATTCCAAACCCTCTTTTACATATTTACTCAGTTTCCATTATACGATAATTGGGGGAAAAATACAAATACTTTGCACAAAAACTATTCCGAAAAGTGTTCTCCCCAATGGGCGTTCCTTGTGCACCCTGCGGCACAAATGTGAACAAAGCATGAATCCTGCAAATACCACTTGACACACAATACTATATGTCATATAGTATTATACAACAAACAAGGAGGCGAACGGTATGTCATTTCCGATCTCTGCCGCCCTGCTCGATGCCATCGTACTTGCGATCGTTGCCCGTGAGGGGACGTATGGCTATAAGATTACGCAGGATATCCGCGCAGTTATGGATATTTCCGAATCCACCCTCTATCCTGTTTTGCGTCGTCTGCTCAAAGCTGGAGCACTGGAAACCTATGATGAAGCTGTGGATGGGCGTATGCGACGCTATTACAAAATTACGCCGCAAGGACGCATACAGCTCATCCAGTATCTTTCTGATTGGGCAGCGTATCGGGATAGAATCGAAACGATCTTTTTTGGAGGGCGATCCGAATGAACGCATATGAATATTTACAAGCGCTACGCGAAGCACTCACTGTTTTACCAGAAGAAGAGATACAAAGCGCGATCCACTACTATGAAAACTATTTTTTAGATGCTGGTGACGAAAATGCCGAAAATGTCATCGAAGCACTCGGCGCACCAGAAGACCTTGCACACAGCATTCTGCAAGAATATACAGGTGTAGCACGGCGACGCCCAGAACGCTTTGATCAACCCAACGAGCCGCTTGAAGGCATCACACTCGACAAAGAAGGCACACCGCTCGGCAAAACTGCACCGCGCAAAAAGGGGATCAATCCTTGGGTGCTGGCAGCTCTTGTTCTCTTAGCAATTCCGATTGGGGTTCCTATCCTTGCCGCCCTGGTTGGTGTCGTTGTCGCAATTGCTGCGGCGGTTTTCGGCATTGGGCTTTCGCTGATCGTCATCATCGTGACCCTTCCCTTTGCGCTGTGTATTGGCGGCGGACTACTCTTCCTGTTTTCGTTTTTTGTGTGGGCACAGCCATTCTCTGCGCTTGCCACACTGGGCGCAGGTCTTGTATGCAGTGCGGTCGGTTTCCTGCTCACGCTGCTTGCAATCAAACTCCTAATGACTGTTGTACCGTCAATCCTTCGCGCCATGGTATCCGGCCTGCGCTGGTTGCTGGTTAAAATTCGAGACTTGATTCGAGGTGTATTGCGATGAAATTTTTGGCGAAAATTGCGGTCGTTGTCCTAATCTTGGGTGGTGTGCTCTTTGCCATTGGGCATGCTAAAGGCGGCATTGTATATTCCTCGTGGTATAACGGGCAGCTGCATTCTTGGTCTGATGTACAGAACATTGGCTTTGTCTCAAATTTAAGAGACAAAAACTTTGCAGACTCCATTCATGATCACATTGCGCATAAGGTGCGGAGTATGATAGATAATGTACAGACCAACCTGCAAGACATGGTTTCAGATATTTCCCCCAACGCACCTCGTGCAAGCGACACCATTCGAGACTTACAATTTGACCTTGGACGTGGGCAATATACCATTCAAAGCGGTGCGGAATTTTCCGTCACTGGCACAGGCTTAGAGCATATCAAGACTTGGACAGAAGAAAACGCTTGGCATGTTGCGTATACTGGGGGCGCAGATTCGATCGTTGATGCCAAAGATCGTGTCGTGACGATTACCATTCCAGAGGGACGCAGCTTTGATAAGATCGAACTGAATGCCGGGGCTGCCATTATGACACTGGGTGCACTGACCGCACAGGAAATCGAGCTGAATATCGGTGCGGGTACGCTGCAAACAGGTGTGCTTACTGCCGAAAGCTTGTGTGCTAATGTAGGCGCCGGTCAGGCAAACATTGCCCTTGCAGGAAGCTGGGCAGGATACCAGTATGAGATCGAGTCCGGCATGGGCACAGTCACGGCAAACAATGACACGCTAGCAAGCGGTCTGGGCGGTGAATTTTCTGGTGGCACAGGCAACCGCTTACTTGATTTAGATGTTGGTATGGGCAACATTGCGCTGACCACTGAAACGCGTTAAATGATTCGGAAAGGAGTCAAAGACTATGTATCAGAACAAAGGACCAAAGCGACTGTATCGCTCTGCAACCGACTGTAAATTATGCGGCGTGTGCGGTGGACTCGGGGAATATTTCGAGCTTGATTCCACCATTATCCGCCTTGTCATTGTCTTGTTTACGATTTTTGGTTTCTCCATGGGTATATGGATCTATCTTATTGCCGCGGTGATAATGCCCAATCAACCTTAACATTCTACGCTCCGTTTTAGAGGACTTGACCAGCAAGCTGGTCACAGCCTTATCGAAAAACAACCCACTGGATCGTTTTTTTTATCGCTAAGGTGCCCGACCAACCTTAATATTATACACTCCGACTGGGATAACTTGACCCGAATAAAAGATTCTGGATGGCTTTTTCTGTGCTTTCGTGCTATAATAGCCATAAATATGGCAGCCTGAAAGGATTGGAACCAATGGAAGAGAACACGGAATTACAAAAAGAAGAAAGCGTGACCCCTGAGACGATCGAATCACCTGCTGAAGAGATCGAAGAACCGATCGTCCCGCTGCACGAGCAAAAAGTTCTTGGTGTTTCGCGCTTTGCCTTCTGGGGTATTTTATTTGGCTATGGCGGCGGACTGATTCTCTGCGGTATAATTGGTATGCTTGCAAACATTGAGATCAACAACACGCTTTTATTCGGCATTGGTGGTGCCGCAACTGGATATTTCATCGGTGAACACATCACAAAGAAGATCACCGCAAACCAGCCTGCACAAGACAAATATTCCCAAAAACCATAAAATAAAAAAGTGGATTGCATTTTCGCATTCCACTTTTTTGTAACTTTTCACGCATATAAACGACACTTTTATGTATTTTTCGTTGTTTATTACCCCCCCCCCCCCGAATTTTTTGACTTTTCTTTCAGCCATCTATAAAACGTTCCACGTGCGACGCCGAGCATGTGCGCCGCATGTGCGCCGCTGATCTCATGTGTTTCATACATCCTGCGAACCTGCTCAAAGGACTCTTCTGACTTCCGCGAGGGGCGACCGATCGCCTTTCCGCCCGCCTGTGCCTGTTCAAATCCCTTGCGCTGTCGTGCGCGGAAGCTCTCACGGTTTGCAGTTGCTGCTTCATCGATCAATTCTTCTACTACATCCGAAATGAGTTGTTCTACCGTCAGCTTTCCGCAAAGTGTTTGCTGCAAGATGGCAGGATCTAACCCACGTGCCTCAATTCGTTCGGTAAGAACGGTCTGGATATCATCGTCCTTGATTTTTTTCAGTTCGGTAAACAGCATGATCGCCCTTCCCTTTCTCAAACAATAACGTTTCAGAATTGTTAGATATCGTAATTTTTGTCTTGATTTTATCACATCATCCACAATTATTCAACCATAACTGCAGCCAAACACGGCATATCTCCAGCTATAAAAAGTTCATTCTTTTAACATTGATTGCTATTTGTAATATTTTTATTAAATATTACTCTTTTATCCAACTCTCCCAGATTTCTGGCTGATACCCTACGGTTGCCTTTTTGCCGTTTCGTACAATCGGCGCCATAAACATTGCAGGTTCTTCCAGTAGCTTTTGCTCCTTGTCGCTTTCATATGCAAGGTATTGGAGTGCGGCTGCACCTTTCGCCTTGCTGTCGATGAGCGCATCAAGTGAGCCGACTGCACGTTTTACGCTTTCGAATTCCCCCTTGGACATGCCATAACGCACAAGATCGATGGACTGGAACTTGATACTACGTTCTTTGAACCAACGTTCTGCCTTTTTGGTATCAAATGATTTACTTTTTCCAAAAATTTGAATATTCATAAAAATTCCTTTCTTTCCTGGTGATTCAGTTTATAGAAACAAGCCTCTGCATTTTGCAGAGGCTTGTTTTTTGTAGTGGTGCGAAAAAAGCGTCACCATGTAATATTTTTAAGGCAGCGCCGCAGATGCCATTGTGCGGTGTTGTCTTAAAGATCGTCGATGCTATCTACATCCGCGTCATCATCATCTGTGATGGTAATGCGTGCGAATGTTTCCTCGTTATCGAGATTACGCACATCTGCGCCTCTGCTGTTGCCACTCCAAGTGATGGTGATATCCGGATAATCGCGGGTATCCAGTTCAAAGTAAGTGGTATCGCCATCCTTCAGAGAGCTTACAGAAGTAATCTTCTTGCTGCCGTTTCGTTCTGTAACTTCGAGACTCTTGATATCCTTATCGGTATCGTTATAGAGTGCAACAATAATCTTGTTGTCACGATCGGTATAGGTCTTGTTGTCAAAGCGTCTACTAGAATATCTGTCTAGATAAACAGTTGCATAAGACTCGGTCTTGCCCAGATCTACTTGGAAATAGTCAAAGTCATTGTCACCGGTATCATAGAACAGAACCATATCATAGCTCCGATCGTCCGCAGCGCCCTTGAGTGCGACCTGACTGTAAGAAGACAGCCTGTTGCCGTCAAGTAAGTCTTCGCCATCGTGGTCGTCGATATCAAACTTGCGACCATCGCCCTTCTCCACGAGGAACGCATGATAGATCTTCTGATTGGTATTGTTCACGAGTGCGAGTGTGATATCGCCACTACTGTTGGAGTTGCCGAGGAACAGCTTTTCGCTACTGGAGAGGGTCAGGGTAGCGGTCTTTTCGGTGTCGCTCTTAAATTCCACCTTACCAGTAAACTCCTTGCCCTTGTTGTTCACAGCCTTAAAGTACCAAGTCTTTGTGCCATCGAGATCAATCTTGATGGTGGTGCTCTTCTTAGACTTTACGGTTTCGGAGGACAGCAGATTGTTTGCATCCGAGAATTTATTGGACTTGGACATATAGAGCTCTTCCACATCGCGGCTGGAGTTGTTCTTGAACGTCAGCTCGGTTTCCGCAATGGTAACAGCCCTGTCGTTTGCCTGCTCGAACTTCTGACCTTCCTTAATCACGAGTGTTACATATGCATTTACGCCGTTGAGGTTCAGACCGCTGTAAATACGGGTACCCGCGCTGCCTTCGGTGTAGAAGTCATAGACGCGGAGCGTACCATTATCTGGCACAGAGATATAGAAAGAAGCGGTGCCGCCCTTGGAGAGCGTACCGGAGAGTGCATTCTCAGTACTGTACTGGAAAGAGCCAGTCAGACCATAGCGCAGGTTGGTGATATCCGCGCCAGTTTTGTTCACGACATCAATGCGGTAGTTCTTAGAAGTTACTGGTGGAGTAGAGTTGTCCGGATATGTCACGGTAATCTGCTGTGCTGCCTGATTCCAAACACAGCTTGTGCCGGTGAACAGTTCCAGCGCGCGCACATGTACCATGGTTTTTCCGCCGCTTGTAAGATATGGTGCTTTATAAACGCCCTTGTTTGCGAGCATATCGCGGACTGTGTCGTCTACGGTTGCCTTGGTGCTTCCCGCGGTCAACTTTACAGTCTGATTGTCTTTGACCATCGTAACGGTACGTGTTTGTGCGTCCCAATCAAGGGTTCCACCCATTGCTTCCACAACGCCGCGGAGCGGGAGCATGGTGTAGCCACCCTTATCGAGGACAGGCTTGCTTCCCTTGTCATCAATATTCTTGGCTGTACCATTGACCGTCATCGAGGTACTATTGATCGTGAGGACGATCGAGCCATTTCCGGCTGCCGCTGCACGGGGTGCGAAAGTCGGCACCATTGTCAGTAGCATGGCAGCACTCATTGCAAGTGCGCCAAGCTGTTTGCGCAGTTTCATTTTTTGTTCCTCCTTAGTAAGGTGTAGGGAATGCAGCGCTGCACACCCTGTTTTTCAAAAATCCCCCGACCGGAATGGCCGGGGGATTTTTTTACGAAAGTTATTCGCCGTCTTCTTTTGCGCCGTTGCGATCAACTGTGATCTGAACATAGTAGTTATAATCGTCAAGATCAATGTTATCGAGAACTACGCGGGTATTATCATCAAAGACAAACAGGAAGTCATAGTAACCATAGTTTTTCCATTCGTCTGTGTTGATTCTATTGGAGCTTCCGTTTTTGCTGTTGATGGAATTGAAGATTTCCTTTGTGAAGTCGCTTTCACGGTTGTCATCCTCATCCTTGCGCTCTGCGTCACGAACCATGATCTTCTTGATGGACTTGCTGCTATCATTGTTATAGATGCTCAGAACCAGTCTGTCATCGCCCAGCTTATCCGAATAGTCATCATAGTTAGAGTATTTGAGGCTATCAGAAGAAAGTGAAGTAATGCAGATTACGCCGATATTAGAGATATTGCGGCTGAAGGAGATCTTCTGTGCTGCGAAGTGATCCTTATCTGTGAATACGATCAGCTCAAGCTCATTGTCGTCCCGACCATAGAGGTCAAGATCGAATGTGCCATACTCGCCTGCGTCAAGATCGCCAACATCGGTGTAATCGTCGTCAAAATCATCATACTTCCAGCTGTTCCTGTACTTATCTTCCTTTGGATCAAGGATAAACATACCATAGATATCCTTATCGGTCAGGTTTGCGATCAGCAAACCGTCGTTAGAAGAAGTATCAGAGCCGAGAATAAAGTCGCCACTGCGCTTGAGTGTGATGGTTGCGGACTTCTGGGTTATGCTGGAGAAGGTCACTCTGCCGCTCTCAAGCACCTTACCGTTCTTATCGTATGCACGGATATACCAAGTGCGGGAGCCAGCCAGATCAAATTTAAAGTCATCTGTGCTGCCGCTTCTGGTGGTGTCGATGAGGTTTTCTGCATCGCGGAAAGCAGAGTCTGTGTTTCTTGCAGCCATACGCAGCTCATAAACCGTCTTACCAGAGTTGTTCTTAAAAGTAACGGAGGTATTTCCGTAAGTGCCGTTATTGCCCGAAGTCGAGCTATTGTAGGACACCTGACCGTTTGCATTGAAGCGGATCAGCTGTGTGCCGCCCCACTGGCTTGCTACGTTTACGCCGCTGAAAGTGTACTGCACACCGCTTGCATAGGTCACGCGGAAGTCATAGTATGGACGTGCGGACATATACTGCACAGGCAGTAAGATAGACGTATTGTTCATCAGGTAGCCGTTTGGAAGCAGTTCACTGGACCAGATGTTGCTGCCAGCCGGGCCATACACGATCGAGCGGATATGCTGACCAGTTGCATTATACAGGCTGATGTTACCAGTGGCATCTGCGCCGGAGCCGATCATGCCATCCAGCATGAGGGTGCAGTGTTCCGCGTCGATGATATTGAGGCTGCCGTTTGCGCCAGCCTTACTGAAATCAAGATCACGCCAGTAAGCCTTAAAGCCCTGATAGCTGGTACCCTGCAAGTCATACTTCTGCTTTGCAACATTTGCGGTCACATCTGCGATGCTGTTCATATAGAGCGGGGTTTTCAGGATGTTCTCACTCCAGTTCTGTGTGCCAGCCGGAGCAAGACGCAGTTCGGTGTATGTGATGCCCGAAGTATTTGTGATGCGCAGCGCCAGCTCCTGACCACCCGGCGTCGAGCCAGCGACCATTGGGTAAACGACTGTTGCCTGACGTGTATCCGCGCGCCAATTGACCGTCACACCCGGGAAGAACTCGAGTGAACGCAGCCAAACGTAAGTTCTGCCGTTATCGGTGAACGGCGCAATACTCATTTGCTTTTGATTGCCGTTGGAGTATGCAACCTTGCTGCCGAGTGTCATGGTGACAACAGAGCCGTTGTACTTCATAACGATCTGTTTTGCAGCGGCGTTCCAAGTAACGGTACCGCCCATATTTTCCACCACCGAACGGAGCGGAAGCATTGTGCTGCCCTTGTACAGTGTTGCACGAGAGCCTTCTGCATCAATGGTCTTTGCTGCACCATTGACAGACATGGTCGGACTTCCGATCGTGAGCACGATCGCGCCAGTTGGATTGGCGTTTGCAGCAAATGCGGTCATGCTCATGAGCATAGACAGGGCAACAACGAGAGCCCCCAAACGCTTGAACTTTTTCATGTTTGAATCAACCTCCTTATTTCGAGTGACCCCGCTGGGCGGGGTGCGCGCAGCTGGGACAGGATACCTTGTATCCTTATTCTATCATATATGACGAATCGGAACAATGAAAAGTTCCCGATTAGCCGTAAAATTTAACAAAATTTAAAATGATTTCAAAAATTAAAAAAACACTATTTTGATAGAAATAGTGCTTGATTTGATCGTATATGACATGATTTGCATGTATTTTTAAGGACAAGCAAAATGACCGCCCCAATGCTCAAATAGTGCGGTCATTTTAACAAAGCTTTGAGGGCATAACCGCTTACTGGTACGCGCCCTTTTTTGTACTTTCAGTATAATCCCGTTCCCGCTCTTTGTCAAGTCATTCTTTTCTTGAAAAACCGCACATTCTGTGGTATTCTGGAAACAGGAAAAATATACTTTTCAGCGCGTACCAATATTCACGGTAGGCGGTTATGTCCTCCATTCTTTCCTTTCGGAATAGAAAGGGGGTGGCGCGAATGATTACATATACAGAGTTTTTTCAATTCTGTTTGGTTCTCATCAGCTTTGCTGGTTTGATTATTCAAATGACCAGAAAAAAATGACCGCCCTTTGTCCAGAAGATAACGGTCATTAGACTTATTTCCTAATGGGCATAACCGCTTACTGGTATGCGCCCTTTTTTGTACTTTCAGTATAAGCCTGTTCCTGCTCTTTGTCAAGCCATTTACCGCAAAAATCCACATAGCTAAGACTACAGTGTTGTCTTTACAAAAATCCGATAGGAAATTCTGCAAGGTTTGACCTGCTTTCATTATCCTCCAGCAAAAGTGCTCTGAATTTCGATATCTTCAAAATTCAGCCTTGTCTTTGTGACAAGGCTTAATTTTTGCGTTTGTGCAAAAAGGAGCACTCCTTTCGGAGTGCCCCAATTTGTGACCTAGAGTATAAACTTTAGGTTGTTCATACTGCTATGCAATTAAGAAATTGTACCCTCTGTAACATCTGTCTTGTCCTTAAAAGTCTGTAATCCTTTCAGCTCAACTTTAACCTTCTTCTTACTAGAAAGATCCTCCTCAACTGTCAGTTTTACAGTCTTGCTCTCTGCATTAGCCGCACTGAAAGCTATTGGAGTATTAGCAGTGTCACGACCTACCCAAACTGTTTTGTCCTTGTTTGGCAAGGCATTCAGTTCTTCTGCCAAACGTTTAGCCTGCTTGTCAGAAGCCAGACCCCTAATAATAACTTTCTTGTACGCCTTCTTACCCTCTACTGTAATGCCACTCAAAGTAGCCTGGCCAACTGTTACGCTAAAAGTCTTCTTGAACTCAGTTCCAGGTACACCAACAGTAAACTCTGCTGTGCCAGCCTTTTGCGGAATAGTCTCCTTGTCAACAGAAACAGTATGAGCATCTCCATCAACGGTAACCTTAACATTCAGGTCTGAGTCGATTACTTCAGTAACAGCGCCATCAGAGATTGTTGTACCAGCACTAATTACAACATCCTTTGCCTCATAGCCACCAACAGCAAAGGTCATACGATCGGAACTAGCCGGAGCCGTAAATGCTGTAAGATTCAGTTCTTTCTGCTCTAACTCAAAACTAGCTACCTTTATAGTTGCAACATTGTTGCCATTAACAGCGATAAAGTAGTCGCCAGCTGGAACCTTAGTGCCAGCAACCTTGTTGGTGATCATGTACACGCCCTTTGCATTACCCTCTACAGTAACAGTCTGATGTGGAAATCCATTATCACCCAAGATGCTAACATTTTCAAGCTTATCTGCCAGCGGCTTGCCATCCTTAGTCAGCTTGAAGTAAATTTCATTTGCAGGAGAAGCTCCACCTGTGAGTTCAGTGCCAAACTTATCTACTACCTGTACGCCATCAGCTACAACAACTGGAGCCTCTGGAGCAGCCTGAGTAACTACTTCATCAGTGATCAGACCATTTGTGTTGCCTTCTGGCAGCTGTACCTTATCATCAGCTGTAATACCAACCTGAATCTTAGAACCAATTACAATAGGATTCTCCAGAGTTACAGTGTAAACAGTAGCAGTCTTCTTTACTACGCTTTCCACTCCTACTGGCTTACCATCAACATAAACTGTCACATTACCCTTCTTCAGGTCTGCAGTAATATTACGTGTAACTGTAGTCAGCAGAATATCGAAGGACTTACCATCCTTGTTGATCAGTGCTGTTGTGCTAGCACCATTAGTTGCATCTGCAAATTCAACCTTGTTAATCTTCAGAGGATCTACATCTGTGGTATTAGCAACTACAAACTGGTAAACACCAGCCATCAGATTTCTGTCCTTATCCAACAGGCGTACAAAATAAGTACCACTCGGAGTCTCAGTCTTAACTGTGATGGTCTTTGTAGTCTGATCAATTGTAAAGAGATCAGAAACGTTATTGCCCTTCTCGTTAAATACTGCAATTGTAGTCAGAGCTGGAACGGTATCACCATTCATCATGCTTGGAGTAACAGAGAATTTCTCAGTTGCATTATAGCTTGACTTCGGATTGCTATTTGTGAACTGAACAACACCTGCTGCATCCTTTTCCTTCATATTCTTGAAGGAGTAAACAGCTACCAGATCGTCATCGCTATTGAATGCAAGGTCGGAAATCTCATAAAGATTCTTTGTAGTCTTGTAGTCCGGCTCAGATGCATCAACATCAAGCTTCTCAATAACCTTAATATCACTCTGCTTCAGATTATCAAAACCAGCATTTACGCTCAGCTGAGTGCCATCATACTTCTTGTCATGACGAGACGGTCTCTCGGTGATCTGATAGAACTTCGCCTCATCTGCATAACTAGCGCTATCTGCAGCCAGACGACCAACAGTGTACAGTTCTTCATCAGATGCAAAGTACTGTGTTCTGTTCTTGTCAGCGGCATTGTTATTATTCAAACCATATTTCAGGTTCTTTTCATTTCTGCTCAGAACCAGATTACGAGATACATGGTAGTAATGACCAGTCATCAGGTTCTTATTGGTAGCGTCATCATCCAAGAATACAACCTTAGTCAGCTTACCATCCGCATCGGTAGTAACCTCTGCGTACTGACCGCCACGGTTAACGATCTCAGACAGTCTCTCACCATCGAATACACCGTTAACATAATTTTTGGTTCCAGCCTTAGTTGTAACAGTACTCTTAGCGGTAATATTTGTATCTACGCCGGAAACATCATGATCTTCGTTACCGTCGAATACCTTAACGATATCGCTGAAGTCCTGCTTGTCAACAGAAGACAGAGTGGTCAGCTCACCATTGTATGCAACCTCAGCCTCGATTGTACCGCCATTGCGTTCAGAAATGTTGGTAACCAGAGCCAGCTTGGTCTGACCAGCAGAGAACTTGTTGAAGTTGTTCACGCCCAGAATTGCAGCAGTTGCTTCATAGTTCTTGTTAAGATTTACAGCAAACTGGTTGTTATTCTTGCGGCTGTCTCCCAACCAAGTATTTCTCTGAGGGGCATTTTCCAGCAGGGCTTCATTCTTTGTAACAGCCTTACCACCAATATCCGGGATATCCTTCTGCTTAGTTGCCAGTACATCGTTGCTATCAACTTCCAAGTTTTCATAGCCAAGGAAACCTGTAGTAGCATCAGCATCAGTATCAATCTTAATGTAGTTATTCTTAACTGCGAAGATTACATTTGCATCTTCCAGAGAAGCAACATACTTACCAGCATTGTCAATCAGGCGATCTGCATCAGCCTTGTACTCATAGCCTTCCTTCGTAGAAGCAGCCTTTGCATCCTCAGAAGCGAACACTGCCTGCATCTTGGTGATCACGCCGTCTGCATCCGTCCAGTACTTGAAGACATTACCAACAACGTCCTGCTCATGGAACTTGCGATCCTTGTAAGTATTCTCGGTAACAGGGCCACCAGGAACAGGAGCAGAAAAAGTAGTGGTCATGGTCTTGCCATCCTTATCCAGGAGGCGCAGATCACTTGCAACCTTAACATCCTTATGAACCTTGTTCTCTGCATCAACAAAGTCGATAACAGCCAGATCACGCTTACCAGTCTGATTCTTACCACCTTCGGTATCAAGAACCATCATGTAGTTAGAAGACTCAGTAGCGTAGTCAGAGTAAACGATGAAGCCGTTACGGTTCTGGTACAGAGCAAACTCAGTGCCCAGCTCCTCGCCGTTGAAGCCCTTGTACTTCTCTGGGTTCTTCGGAACGATAACGTCGCCGTACTGTGCATTCTGTGCAACCTTAACTTCCTTGTCGCCAAAGGTCATCGTCAGACCATCCTTGGTACCAACCTTCTCAAGCTTCTGGTTGTCAGCGTCAACAGTCTTAACAGTTGCTGTGATCAGCTGAGCCTTGCCCTCGTAAGTAACCTTGTAGGTAACCTCTACAATGTCGCCTTCCTTCAGACCTTCCGGAACTTCATACTTGATCTTGATGTCCTTGCCAGCTTCGTTCTTGCCGAGCTTCTCGTTCTCATCAAGCTTCCAGGTCTCAGTCTTGCTATCCATGTCAGACATCAGGTTGCTACCCTTCATGGAAGTCACGTTTACACGCTTAGAAGTAGCGGACTCTACCTTATAATAGCGAGCCTCATCAACAACGATCCAGTCGATGTCGCCGTCGGAATCCCAGTCCATGAGCTTAAACTGCATGCCGTTACGAACATTCAGTGCCTTCTCAACGTCCTTGGCTTTCTCAATCTTAACAGTGTTGAGCTCCTTGCCTGCAAAAGTTACAACTTCTGCAACCTCATCAGAGTGCTTAACAACCTTTGCATTGTCAGCTACAGAATCCAGCTTCAGAGAAGTCTCGCCCATCTCAATTGTGCCGTTGTCGTCCTTCTTGTCAGCCATAGAGGAGTTGTAGTCGTACTTGGTCTGACCAGCTACAGTCTTAATAGCCTTGATGGTCCAGTCCTTGGAGTAAACGAACTTGTCGCCGTCCTTCTCCCAAGTTGGCTCGTTGTGCTTGCCAGCGCCCCACAGCTCAACCTTGTAGCCCTTCAGCGCGTCAGCATCGCCAGCATACTTAAACTTGTATGCCTTGTACATGTGCTTCTTGTCTTCAGCCTTGTACAGGTCGGTGCTTTCATCGTCAATCGGGTAAGCCAGAAGAGCATCCTCTTCGTCCTTTGCCTCACCGATGATAACCCAAGTATGTGCCTTGCAGTTGCTCAGCTTAACATTCTCGTCATCCTTATCCTTCTTGTTCCAAGTGCCAATTGCAGCACGGTTCAGACCCCAAACGGACTCAGCCAGAGTCGGGTACTTCTCAACAGAAGTGCCGTGAGTGGTGTTCAGAATCTTTGCACCACGTGCGTAATCAGCGAACAGTGCATTGTAGATCACCTGAGCGTCCTCGCCGCGGAGTGCGTCGGTGTCTGGAATCATGTTAACATTTTCCAGCAGACCGATTGCACGAGCGGAAGACATGTAAGAGAACGGGAAGTCCTTCTTCATGTCTGGAGTTTCGTAGCCCAGTGCACGAACCAGCATGGTAACGAATTCCTTGTCCTTAATCGGGCGGTTCGGCTCGAAGCGAGTACCAGCAGCGTCAACACCGATTGCAACGCCGTTTACTACACAGTAGCCGATTGCAGAATCCTGCCAGGAACCCTTTACAACATCCTTAAAGTGATGTGCGCCGCCGAAACCAGCAGCATTCGGGTCACCAGTCATCAGACGTGCGATCAGGGCGCAAGCCTCTGCACGGGTGATGGTGTCCTTCGGAGCATATTTGTTCTCGCCCTTACCCTGGATAATGCCCAGGTCAGACAGCATGGTGATAGCTTCAGAGTGTTCAGAGCCTGCTGCGACATCATCATACACCTTTGCACTTGCGAACATGGTGAATGTGCAAGCGAAAGCCAGTACCATAGCAAGAACCTTCTTAAGATTCTTCATAGGAATATTTCCTCCTTTTATTCTTGCGGGGTCTCCCCCCACCTTGTGTATGCTCCTATGATACCAGTCACGAAATACAAAGTCAATGTGACACACCGACACGTAACATAAGTGTAATATTACATAAGTTTCGTGACAACAAAACGTAAAAAGCATGCCCCATGATTACACAGAGCGTTCAGATTACACAAATCAGAGCAGGATATCCGGCATCCAACAGAGGAAAATATACAAGAAGCTCCGGCGTGTGCCGGAGCTTGTAACAGGTTCTGTTTCACTTTTTCACGAGGTCGAGCAGGATTTTGGCAAATTCCGCGCGTGTGAATGGATCGGCTGGGCGCAGCCCCTTTCCGTCGCCCTGCACCAGATGTGCATAGACGCAGATGGCAGCGGCGCGCCGACGATCTTCTGGGACTTCATTGAAATCAGGGAAACGCGCGAGGTGCTGAACGACTTGGGTGGAGCTCATGTCGCCGTCTGCGCGTTTCTGATAGACGAGCACATTTGCAACGAGCTGCATGGCATCGGCGCGGCTCATCACGCTTTCGGGATTGAACCAATAGGGATCGAAGCCCTTCAGCAGACCGGCTTCAAAGAGTGCGCCAACCTCTTTTGCGTACCATTTATCGGGTGCAATGCCGGGCATGGTGCCGTCTGGTAGATCGAGACTTCTTGCGAGTGCAGCCGCGACCTCGCTGGCACGGATAAAGGCATCTGGACGGAATCCAGTCTCATCGCCGTTCATGAGTCCGCGCCGTCCAACCTCTGTCACAAATGGGAATCCCCAATGGGCGTATGGCACATCGGGATAGATGGTTCCGGCAAAGCCAGTCAGGGCGCGATAACATGCCCCATCAAAGTTGATCGCCTCTCCGAGCTGATCGAAGGTGAGGTGCAGGCTTTCACTGTAAGGCTGTGCGGTACTGGTCGCGGCATGCCGCAAAAAGAAGGTCACACCGTCTTTGTCCATGCGCGGCGAGCTGTAATAGGATGCATTCGGGAGCAGCGCCATGGTGACCGCAAACATCTTGTCATTAAAGAGATCTTTTTCCGCGGTGTATCGCGCCCCGGTTTTGAGATCGATGCCGATGGAGGTATCCCAAAGGCTTGCCGACTGCCCTGCACTGCTCATGCCATTCGCCCAGACGACCAGCACCTGATTTTCGACGGATAACCCATAGGTGGCAGTGAGCGCACTGCGGCTGGTCTCCCCACGCGGACCTGTGGTGAAGAAGTCACGGATCGTATTGTTGATGCGGGTTTGCAGGGCTTCGTCTTTCATCCCGGACAGCATGGGGTATTCGATATACCAGCCGTATTCGGTGCCGTCCTCTTTCATGCCGAGATATTTCTCATAGACCTCGGTGGTGACTTTGATGCCGCCAGGCAGCTTGTACTCGCGCACATTTTCATAGAGCATTTTGCCGTTGTAAATGTTCATGTACTGCGTTTTGCCATTACGCTGAACGCGCACGACGGTTGATGCGACGATCTCAGGGTTTTCAATGCCGGAGACGGTTTTTTTAAGTCCGCCCGATGCATTGAAAAAGATCAAATCGCCTGTGAGCGTACCATGCCAGGAAATGCCATAGCGGAAGGTTTCAAAGCCGCCGGCATAGACTTCTGTGCGATAAACGATCTTGCCATTTTCATCCATGACCGACGCGCCCGCGTCCACGCCGCGCACGGCATAAAGACCGCTGCCAAGATAGCTCATATACGGATAGGTCGGCGCAACAGCTTCCTGTCCCTTTTCATCCAAAAGCCCCCATTTGGTATCCACACGCATCATAGCACGTGCACCCTCAAAGGGCAGAATTTCATCATAAGAGTAGCTTGCAAGGAAGCGTTTTTCCCCAAGGGAATAGAGGGCGTATTTCCCTTGACGGCTCTTGAGGATGATCACATCATCCTGATAAATTTTGAGGTAGGCGGGATCAGCTCCGGGGGGCAGCGCGATCACTTCCCTGCCGTCTCTGCCAATGAGGTGGCAGTTGCCCTGCAAATCACGCACCAAGGCACGCCCAGCGCAGAACTGTGCGGCTTCGAGGTAGACAGGCGCGATCACAGAAGCACCTTCCAGATCGACATATCCATAACGCGTCTGCTCGCCCTTGCCGACCTTGACGCAAACGCGCTCATCCATCGGGAAGCCCACCGCGCCCATGAACTCACCCACGCGGCTGCCTGAGGCGGTAAAGTAAACGGTGCGGTCGGCATAGCGGAATGCCACTATGCTGTTTTCGTACTCCACCGACTGCGGCGCACGCTGCCAGCCGGTGATATTTTCACCCTTGTCGTTTATAAGGGCGGCTTCCCCCTGCGCGTTGTAGACCGCCGCCACACCTGAGATATCAAACGGCTCTGCGGCAGTATATGCGCAGTCAATGACGATCTTTCCTCTCTCGTTCATATATCCCCAGCGCTCCACGCCGTCCATTCCGGTCTTGGGCACAGCGAACAGGGAGCCTGCTGGCATAGCCGCGAGTGCTGTTCCGGCGCAGAGTACACAAAGCGCACAGAGACACACCACCACGCGGCTCAGTCTGTGGAACATAAAAAAACACCTCCGATGAAGGATAAAATACTTTGCTTCCCTTAGTATACCCTCACCCCCTGCCTCATACAAGACAAACCGGAAAAATGAAACAAACTTGTAAAGGAACGTCAGTTTTTCTTACATAAATTGGTAATTTTGGACAAGCTGCGCAAAAATTGCGGAATGCAAAAAGGAACGCCCCATAAAGGGGCGTCCCAATTTGCAGCCTAAAATATGAACTTTAGGTTGGAATCACAGAGTGATTATAGAGCAGGAGTAATCCCCTTGCTAACAGCTTCATGTGCATTATAAAGCTTAGAGCCCAAGAACTTAATTGATACAAACTTATCAGTTGAACTGCTATAGTTGGTTAGAGTAAGTGTCAAAATACCCTGATCCGTGTCCAGAACATCAAGCGCAGTAACTGCATTGCCTGATGTAATCTCTGTAGCACTTTGTCCAGTCTTTCCTTCAAAAGCAGTAGTCAAGCTAGCATTCACTTCCTGCTTCAGTGCCTTAGCTTCGTTAAGAGTCAGACCCAGATCAAACTTTACAACAACCTTGTTCTTATTGCTATTTGTTGTTGCCTCTGTAATCTCAGCCTTTACTACAGTAGCCTTTTCAATAACCATAGCAGCAGTACTACCATCTACTGTCAGCGGATATGTCTTATCCGAATCTTCATACTTTACAGTCTGATCAATCTGCAGAGAACCAGAACTCACAGCATCATGATATGTGACGCCTTCTGCTGGAATATTCAATGTCAGAGTAAACTCCGCCTTATTACTAGCTCCCTGCTCTACGCTGGTAACAGTAACCACACCAGTATTAACCTGAGTAAACGCAGAGCTAGCACCCATCTGAATCTTCCAGTTTTCAGCCTTCTTCAGCTTCTCCGCAACATACTGAGACGGTTCTGCCTTCAGAGTCAGCTTGATAGTGTTTCCACTCAATGTATACAAACCATTAGAAGCTGTAGCTGCTGGATTCTTTGCTGTGATTGCAGATGCAGCGGCAGAAAGAAGATCACCATCAGTTAGTCGAATTTCTAACTTCTGGCTATTCTGGATTGCATTCAGCAGAGCTGCATCAACATACAGTGCAGGTGTTCCCTTTGCGTTGCGCTTTACATGAATCTGCTTGATCTGCTCAGCATTAAGAGATATGCCGTTAATGGTGCTCTTTCCTTCGAATACTGTAATTTCATCCAGATTAACATTTGTCAATTCCAGAGTAGCAACTTCAACTTCACCAGCAGTTACACTTCCAAGCTCATAGCCCATACCATTCAGGAATTCTCTATGTGTAGTTACCTTGATTGCACTAACAACACCCACATTATCAAACTTTTCTTCGTATGCGCCAACACGAACAACTACATTCTTCTGATCAACGAATGTACCAGCCTTAGGTGTCAAAGTCCATTCATTATTGGTTGCATTGGTCAAGGTAGCAGTAACTTCTACTGGATTACTATTGATTGTAACAGTAAAGTCTGTTGCCTGCAGATTGGAAATTGGACTGCCATTCTGATCCTTAGGAGTAACAACCAAATTATCACCAACAACCTTAACAGCTACATTCTTAACATTCTTGGAAACCTCAGAACCAGCGTCCGGAATTTCTGGAGTAACCTCTGGATCCTTCACATCGCCGCCACCAAGTTCTGGCTTGCTGTCTATAGCCGGCTTTACATCACTTGGAATATTCACATTGTTATTGCTACCAGCTGAAACAACAGATACTGTAACCTTACGATTCTCGTTAATATTGAGAGGCTTATCAGTGTCATCAACAATGGTCAATTCATAGTATCCTGGCTTGTTCTTAGCATCGATTTCTCTTACATCGCCAACCTTTGGAGTTTTTCCCTCACCATCAAATTGAACAGTGAAGTTCTCCTTAGTCAGACCAGTAACGCCCTCAGTCTTTAGCCTTGCCGCTCCAGCACCAACAGGCTGCATCTTTGCACCAACTATCTTGTCAGTAGCTTCACCCTCAACATAAACAACAAACTTGTTATCGCTACCCTGCAGAGTCTTCAGCTCATTAGATGTTGTTCCATCAGCTCTTGCGAACTGAACGCCAGTTACCTTGAATTTCTTCTCCGGAACTACTGGCTTCGGCATTGTCATATCCTCGCCCATGTACTTACCGTACGCATAAACTGCAACGATATCACCTTCGCCGTTCTTGTCGATCTTAGAAGCAACATCAGCTACATTGTAGAGGTCATTTGCCTTGTTATCGTTACGGATTTCAGATTTCTGAACATCAGAAGCCTCACCAACCTTAACAGTTGGGTTGCCATCGAAACCGTTCAGAATGGACATTGCCTTGCTTGCGTATTCGCTGGACTTCATGCCATTGATCGTCGGTCTGCCGTCAATGGTGTAGTAAGTAACATCGCCTGCCAAATCAGATACCTTCTGAATATTCTTGCTATCCAGAGTGTACAGGTTCTCGTCGCTTGTAAACTGAACTCTATCCTTAACAGTTGACAGCCACTTGCCTTCCTTGACATCTGCAATAACCTTACGGGATACCTGATAGTAACGACCAGCAACAACGTTTCCAGCATTCACTGCACCGTCAGCAGCATCTTCACTGTTCTTGTCATCCATGAACAGTACACCAGTCAGCTTGCCATCTGCATTGGTGGTGATTTCTGCATAAGCTGCATTCTTGTTGAGGTAATCCTTGAGGTTCTGTCCTTTTGCAAGACCATTCTTGATGGTTTCATTGCGGCTTGCCAGAGAGTAGGACTTCTTGTTTGCATACTCATATACAGATACAACGTCCTCGAACTTGGTCTTTTCAGCAGAGGACAGAGTCTCTACCTTGCCGTTTGTTGCAACTTCGATGGATACAACATCACCCTTGCCGAAGGATACATCAGTTACCAGACCAATCTTTGTCGCACCAGCGTTGAACTTGTTAAAGCTGTCAACACCCAGAATTGCGCCATCAATATCCTTGTTGCTCTGAGTTTTATAAGCAATAAACTTATTCGAAGACACTAGCCATGATTTTCCTGCTGCAACCTGACCATCCAAGATAGCGGCATTGGTATCGCCTGTGCTACCGACACCTGCAATGTCAGGAATATCTTGCTGCTTTACAGCCAAAACATCATCTTCATCAACCTTCAGGTCATTGAAATCAGCACCAGTATGCTGAATATAACCGTTAGCATTAGTATGCGGTTTTACAGCAAAAATAACCTTTGCATCCTTTAATGCATAAGATTCTTTATTATCCAGAGTCAGACGGTCATTCTTCGAAACATAATCATATGTCGTTGCTCCGTGCTTTCCATCTACAACAGACTCCAGCTTGGTGATCTTACCGTCAGCATTCTTCCAGTACTTGTAGACATTACCAACGATCATGTGCTCATCAAAGTGACGGCTGTCCTTATCATAGCCATTGCCGGAAGTCTTTCTGTCGATCATCAGATCGGAAACAACTTCAACGTTGTTCTCAACCTTGTTGTCAGAGGTCAGGATCTTCAGTGCGCCAAGCTCACCACGAACTGTGTTCTTGCCATCATCGGTATCCAGAACCATCAGGTAGTTAGAGGTCTCAGTTGCATAGTCAGAGTATACAATGAAGCCGTTACGGTTTGTATACAGTGCAAACTGAGTGCCGAGCTCTTCCTCGTCAAAGTTCTCATACTTTGTCGGGTTCTTCGGAACGATAATGTCTGCTTCAGCCTTGTTCTGTGCCAGCTGCTTGGTCTCGCCATCGAAGGTCAGAACCAGATGATCCTTTGTGGAAACCTTATCCAATTCATGATTCTCAGCGTCTACAACCTTAACAGTTGCGGTAACAACCTCACACTTTTCCTTCTTGTCGTAAACAGTCTTGTAAGTAACCTCGAGGATGTCACCTTCCTTCAGACCTTCCGGAACAACGTACTTAACCTTGTAGTTCTTTTCGTCGTTCAGGTCGTCGAGCTTCCAAGTCTGAGTCTCAGAAGCAGTCTGCTTCTCCTCATCGCCATTCTTCTCGCTGGACTTCATGGAAGTAACAGTTACACGCTTAGAAGAAGCGGACTCTACCTTGTAGTAGTTTGCCTCGTCAACAACGATCCAGTCGATATCGCCGTCAGAATCCCAGTCCATCAGCTTGTACTGAGCGCCATCACGGATGTTCAGAGCCTTCTCTACGTCCTTATCCTTAGCAATATCCATGCCGTTGTACTTTTCCTTGGACAGGTAAGTAGTCATAGTAGTCTCAGTAGTATTCTTTGCAGTAACATTCTTTGCGTTATCTGCTACGGACTTCAGATCCAGCTTGCTCTCGCCCAGCTCGATGGTGCCGTTATCAGACTTAGAATCAGCCTTGGATGCATCATAGTCATACTTGGTCTGACCCTTTGAGGTCTTGATTGCCTTAATGGTCCACTTGTCAGGGAATACAAACTTGCCGCCCTTGCTGCCGTCCTTCTCCCATACCGGCTTGCCGTGTTTGCCTTCGCCCCACAGCTCTACCTCGTAGCCCTTCAGAGCATCAGCATCGCCAGCATACTTGAAGGAGTATGGAATAAACTTTGTGCCATTAGAAGCCTTTGCTTCAGCAGAGTCATAGATATCGGTGGTATCATCCGCAATCGGATAAGCCAGAATGCGGCCCTCTTCCTTCTTGTCAGCACCAACGATAACCCATGTATGCGCCTTGCAGTTTGTCAAAGTGACTTCTTCATCGTCCTTGCCGTTGAAGGTTCCCAGTCCTGCACGGCTCAGACCCCAAACAGACTCAGCAATGGTCGGGTACTTCTCAACAGAAGTGCCGTGAGTGGTGTTCAGAATCTTTGCACCACGTGCGTAATCAGCGAACAGTGCATTGTAGATCACCTGAGCGTCCTCGCCGCGGAGTGCGTCGGTGTCTGGAATCATGTTAACATTTTCCAGCAGACCGATTGCACGAGCGGAAGACATGTAAGAGAACGGGAAGTCCTTCTTCATGTCTGGAGTTTCGTAGCCCAGTGCACGAACCAGCATGGTAACGAATTCCTTGTCCTTAATCGGGCGGTTCGGCTCGAAGCGAGTACCAGCAGCGTCAACACCGATTGCAACGCCGTTTACTACACAGTAGCCGATTGCAGAATCCTGCCAGGAACCCTTTACAACATCCTTAAAGTGATGTGCGCCGCCGAAACCAGCAGCATTCGGGTCACCAGTCATCAGACGTGCGATCAGGGCGCAAGCCTCTGCACGGGTGATGGTGTCCTTCGGAGCATATTTGTTCTCGCCCTTACCCTGGATAATGCCCAGGTCAGACAGCATGGTGATAGCTTCAGAGTGTTCAGAGCCTGCTGCGACATCATCATACACCTTTGCACTTGCGAACATGGTGAATGTGCAAGCGAAAGCCAGTACCATAGCAAGAACCTTCTTAAGATTCTTCATAGGAATATTTCCTCCTTTTATTCTTGCGGGGTCTCCCCCCACCTTGTGTATGCTCCTATGATAGCAGAAGATTTTTTCAACTGCAAGTTTTACAGCTCATGTGTAACATAAGCGTAATCAATTGTCATTTATTCTATGTATTTTATGACAAATATGTACTTTATATTGTGAAATAGTTTCAATTTTATACGTTTTGTATTTTTATTTTAACATTTATAATTGCGTTATTATAACAGTATATAGTCCATAGTTACGATAGCACGTGGACATAAAAAAGCGCGTCCCGCTCGCATGGTCAGCGAACAGAACGCGCAGGGCCTCATTATATTTTTGGGGTATCCCAGCTGGGCGCAAGACTGACTTTCGATCAAACGCGCAGCACTTCCCCGATCAGTCTAAATTCTCTGCTTCCCGCAGCCAGACCTCACTCACGGCATCAGACGGCATACGCCAATCCCCACGCGGAGACAACGACACCGAGCCCACCTTCGGACCATCTGGCAGACAGGAGCGCTTGAACTGCTGTTGGAAGAAACGGCGAATAAAGGTCACCAGCCACTTTTTGACGACCGCCTTGTCATGTACTCCCTCAAAGGCATGGACTGCCACGCGGTACAGCTTACGCGGTGGGTACCCAAAGCGCATCATATAATAAAGGAAGAAATCATGCAGCTCATAAGGACCGACCAGTTCCTCAGTCTTTTGGCTGATCTCCCCATCCTTCGGCGGCAACAGCTCAGGCGATACTGGTGTCCCCAGTACATCCAGCAAGATCCCTTTGAGTTCTTCTGGCGCACGCTCTGCCTCAAATGCCGTCAGATCGCGCACCAACGTCTTGGGCACGGATGCATTGACACCATACATGGACATATGATCGCCATTGTAAGTCGCCCAGCCAAGTGCAAGCTCGGACAGATCGCCTGTACCGATGACCAAGCCGCCCAGCTGGTTTGCAATATCCATCAGCAAATAGGTGCGCTGGCGTGCCTGTGCATTTTCAAAGGTAACATCCAGCTTGTCTGCCTCATGCCCAATGTCTGCAAAGTGCTGTGTCACCGCCGCCTTGATATCAATACAGCGCAGGGTTGTGCCGTATGCCTCTGCAAGCTGTTCTGCATTGCTCTTGGTGCGCTGTGTTGTACCAAAACAGGGCATGGTAACTGTATGAATGCCTGAACGCTCCCAGCCCAAGAGATCAAAGGCGTGCACGGTGACAATCAGCGCGAGCGTGGAATCCAATCCGCCCGAAAGCCCAATGACTGCCGCTTTCGCGCGTGTATGGCGCAATCTTGTCGCAAGTCCTGCCGCCTGTATATGCAGAATTTCTGCACAGCGATCCGCAAGTTCTTCCTGATTTGCAGGTACGAACGGCTTTTGCGCAACTGAACGGGTCAGGCTGACTTCATGCAGCGGCAGATCAAACCAAATTTCCGTCATCCGTTCATGGGTTTGCTGGAATGTATTCATCCGGCGACGCTCATGGGATAGGCGTCCCAAATCCAGCTCACTGGAAATCAAGCCGGTTGTAAAGCGTTCGGATTCCGCCAACACTGTACCATTTTCACAAATGAAATCATGCCCAGAGAATACAAGGTCTTGTGTGGACTCCCCCAGCCCTGCATCTGCATACAAATAGCCACATGCCAGACGCGCAGACTGTCCAGCGACCAACTGGCGGCGATATCCTGCCTTGCCGACCAGTTCAGACGATGCCGAGAGATTGACGAGAACCGTCGCGCCTGCCTCTGCCAAACGCGCAGAAGGCGGCTGCGGTACCCAAAGATCTTCACAGATTTCGCATCCCAACACAAACTCCGGCACGGTACGGCAACGGAACAGCAAGTCCACGCCCAGCGGTATGTCCTGCCCACACAGCTGTACCATGCGTGTCGGCATCCCTGCACCCGATGTAAAATGGCGTGCTTCGTAAAACTCCCCGTAATTGGGCACGTTCTGCTTGGGCACGAGTCCAAGGATTTTTCCTTTATAACAAACTGCCGCACAATTATATAGGGCATTGTCTACACGTACTGGCAGACCGACTGCAAACACGACCGAAAAACGTGCACTGCATTGCAGAATGCGTGTCAGTCCCTCCTCTGCTGCCCGTAGCAATGCTTCCTGCAAGAATAGATCCCCACAGGTATAGCCCGTCAGTACAAGCTCTGGAAATACGCACAGGGAGACACCCTGCTCCGCAGCAGCGGCGATCAGTTCCTCCACCCGTGCGGTATTATATGCGCAGTCTGCAACGCGAATCCGCGGCGTTGCAGCAGCAACTTTCAGAAAACCATCTTTCATATTTGCCAATTCCTCCGTTCAGGAAATCATTACACGACTTTATATACTGTGATTATACCAAATGATCCAAGGATGGAGCAATGCATATTGAAGTGCTCCATCAAGTCTGCCACATCTATTTACAGTTCCTCTCCCAATAGACGCGTCAGTGCATTGGTAAGCGCTTCCCGCGAACTTGCCGTTTTATGCTGCTGGAAGGACTTCACCTGCCGGAAAACGGTCTCCGTATCGACCGCCTGCATCAGTGCAGACGCACTCTCTTTGAGTGCGGACAGATCATGCGCGGTCAGCCATCCCAGCATCTGCTCCAGATTTTGATTGAGCTGTACATATTGCCGTGTCAGCGCGTCCAGTTCTTGCCGTGCTGCTTCGCTTGTGGCAATACGCGGCGGTTCTTGCGCTTTCTCTGGTGCATTTTCCACTGATACAGACATCGCATCGACACCAAAGAAATCGGCAATGCGCTTTTTTGTTGCAGCAGATACGGAAATCACACCGTTTTCCCACTGTGAGATCAAACTGCGTGACACGCCAGTTTTCTGGCTGAGCTGTTGCTGGGTCAGTCCTGCACGTTCACGCAAGCCTTTCAGTTCTCTGCCCTCCATGGCTGATTCCTCCTTTTGTTCTGCCTTTATTCTTTTCTATGATACTGTGTTTAATATTATTTGTCAATTATTCTGTCTGTTGTTTAAATACACTTGACATTACGTTCATATTTGTTCTGTGTGTTTGAACAGCTGTATTTACGCTTTCTTCTGTCGCTTGCCCTCTGCACTTCTCCCCTTGATATTCACCGAATCGCTCTTTACACACATGACATAAACGCCACGGCACCGCGCAGACAACATGGAAAGCATCAAAAACCATTCATCGTCAGCGATGCTTATATGTCTTCCGATTGCTTCGTATGCGCTGCTCTGCCCCTCCTCATTGCCTCCGCTCCCCAGAGCTTACCCTATGTATCGCCAGGGCTATTCCTACCGCATATAGAGATACACACTGCCCAGCCGCGCCCCTTGCAGTGTTCTCGCTTTTCGTTTGCGTCCAGTATGCGAATGCCCTGAAAATCCCCTGAATTTCTGCAAGTCTCCAGCTTTTTCTTGTATGCTCTATATTATTTTTGAATTTTCTGCATGTTTCTTCTTTATTAGTTGCAATATAGTATTCATATAAAGCATAAATATTCTATCGAAACCGCAAGAAAAATAACCTCATATCACAAAAAATCTCATATGATTTTCTTGCTTCCATTTGTTTTGTTTTATATATATTTTACTCTATTTTGCGAAATCAAAATAAACAGATTTCTAGTTCTATTTCTTTTATAAAAGACAAATAGGAAAATATTTTGCTATTTTAATTTTTTATAAAACGATATTTTATGTATTGAGTTTATCTTGTAAAAACAAAATATAAACGAAATAATCTGTGTTCTATCTTATATAAAATACACCGCTCTATTTTCCATCTTCTTTCTATTTCATCAAAATTTCCCGACAAAACAATTTTGTATATTTATTCTATATTCTTTTATTCTCTGCAAATATATATCAATATTCCTGCAAATAGTCACTTTTTGTTTGAAAACCGCTGATTTGAAAATCCTATTTTCGAATGCTTTCCCGTATTTTTATTTTCTCTGTTTTTTCACAACCTATTATTTTGAAGATTTAATTTTTAACATTTTTCTCTTTTAAACCACATTTTTCATTGTTTTTTCTATTTTATGTCGAATATTCACGAATATTTGGCTTTAAATTTTCTAGACAATAGTTGAAAAATACCGTATGATGTTTGTATTGCCGACTTTGAAAGGTATAAACAAATAACTTGTCAAATGTGAGAATACATTGTCAAATACATGGTATGTACCCATAATGAGGTCGAAATACTTCTGCTTTCTTGCACGCGACAAAAAAGGAGGTTCCAATTTGGAACCTCCTTACATAAGCTATGAAAAAGATGTAAAAGGAGTGACTCTATTATGTGTGGTATTGCTGGAAGCATTGATTTTTCTCAAAGGGCAACACGACCGGATGGATTAAGTACGCGCATGGCGCAGTGTCTGTCACGCCGCGGTCCAGACTGTTGTGGTGTCTATGAGGATCGTCTGATAAATCTTGTGCACCGCCGCTTGATCGTCGTCGATCCAGATGGCGGCAGACAGCCCATGTATAGTCCAGATGGAAATATTATTTTGATTTATAACGGTGAGTTATATAATACACAAGAATTACGCGAACAGCTCCTCAAGCTCGGACACTCTTTCACCGGCTATTCAGATACCGAAGTTGTATTGCACGCATATCTTGCTTGGGGCACCGATGCATTCCAAAAATTCAATGGGATCTACGCCTTTGCTTTATGGGACAAACAATCCGAGTGCCTGACTTTGTGCCGCGATCGCTTGGGCGTTAAGCCGCTTTTCTATGCACGGCGTGGGCGGCTTCTTGTCTTTGGTTCGGAGCTCAAGGCGCTGTTCTGTCATCCAGCCATCCAGCCGCAGCTTGATGAAGATGGTCTGCGCACCCTATTGCTGCTTGGTCCCGCACGTCCACCACACTCAGGTGTTTTTCATGGCGTTGATTCTGTCTTGCCCGGACAATATATCACCTTTGATGCAGCAAACAACTGTCAAAAGTATTTCTATTGGAAGTTGACCGCAAAAGAACATACGGATACATTAGCGCAGACAATCGAGCATACCCGATGGCTGGTGGAAGATGCCGCAAAACGCCAGCTGGTTTCTGACGTGCCAGTCTGTACCTTCCTGTCTGGCGGTCTGGACTCATCCATTCTGTCCATGCTCGCAGCGCGTACATTCCGCGAACGCAGCGAGACGCTGCACACCTTCTCCGTTGACTATCGGGATAACGAAAAATACTTTACGCAAAGTATTTTTGAGCCAAATTATGATAATACGTATATAGATCAAATGACAGATTTTCTTGGTACAACACACCATAAAATCGTACTGGAACAGCCCGATTTGGTGCGCGCCTTGTCCGCCGCAGTCCAAGCCCGCGATCTTCCTGGCATGGCAGATATTGATGCGTCACTTCTGCTATTCTGTGAGGCAGTCCACGGGCAGGGCTTTACAGTCTGTCAATCGGGTGAGTGTGCCGATGAACTGTTTGGCGGTTACCCTTGGTATCACAATACAGAGCTGCTCTTTGCAGATGGCTTCCCATGGTCTCGTGCAACCGATCTGCGACGATCCATCGTGCATGACGGCATCCTGCGAGACAGTGAAGAATTCGTACGCGCCCACTACCAATACACTTGCCATGCAACACCAAAACTGGATACGGACAGCCCAAAGGAAGCGCGTATGCGAGAAATGTTCCTCCTCAATCTGCAATGGTTTATGGCAACTCTGCTTGACCGCAAAGACCGCATGAGTATGTACACAGGGCTTGAAGTGCGTGTTCCGTTCTGCGATCATCGTATCGTAGAGTATGCCTATAATATGCCTTGGGACTTTAAGGCACTGGATGGACGCGAAAAGGGCATCCTGCGCAAAGCATTTGCAGACGATCTGCCAGAAAAAATCGTCTGGAGAAAGAAAAGCCCCTACCCACGCACCTGTTCTCCAGAATATACTGCTCTTGTCACCGATCTGCTCAGACAAAAATTCAATGACCCAACTTCAATTTTGCCTGAACTCTTCTGTAAAAAGGCAGTCGAAAATTTGATAGCACATCCTGATGAACTATCCACCCCTTGGTACGGTCAGCTCATGCGCACCCCACAGATCTTTGGCTACCTCTTACAAATCGATCACTGGTTCCGCACCTACCACGTGACATTGATCTAAAAACAAAGACAGCAGATGCGATGATGCACCTGCTGTCTTTTGTTATCTGTATTTCCATTTGCTGACCGTTCTTATACCAAAATCGTGCACGGCTCAAAAGAACCGATCGCCTCACAAACGGGGCATACATCCATACGATTCTCATAGACTGCACCACAGAAAGCACAGCGATATCCAGGCTTCTTCTGCACAGCATGTTCCTCTTCTGCCGCCTGTGCTGCCTGACTTGCCTCCTTGCTCTGCTTGGTCAGCTGAATCATTGCTTCCATAAACTGCTTCTCATGATTCTTTTCGATCTCAGCAACGCGCTCAAATGTGACTGCCAGTTTTTCAAACCCTTCTTCGCGTGCGATCTTAGCAAACTCTGGATACATGGAAGACCACTCTTTAAATTCGCCTGCTGCTGCACTGCGCAGATTTTCCATATTGCTTCCAATCGCACCATACAATGTGGTAAACCAGATTTTTGCATGAATGGACTCATTGCCAGCCATGCGCTCAAACATTGCAGCAAGCTCCATATTCCCTTCTTTACGTGCCTGCTCTGCAAAGTATGTATACTTATTTCTTGCGATTGATTCCCCAGCCAGTGCCGCCTTGATGTTTTGTTCTGTTCTTGTACCCTTGAACTCCATAAAATTTTCCTCCAAAAGATAACAATCATTGTTTTCTATGATACTGTACCTTCCCTAAAAAGTCAATTATCTTTTGTATAAAAACAAAATACTGAGATTGTCGAAGAACTTCGACAGTCTTTCCAGGGAAACCCAGTCCCCCTGAATACAGAGCCAGTTCCAGTAGAAATGGACTCTGATACCCCCGGTTTCGCGCATATTTGCGTGAGTCGCGGGCAAAATCCAAGGCGCATGTCCTTGGATTTTAAAAATTTTAAATCGCTTCACTCCGAGGCAAAACAGTGAAAAGACTTTTTCGGCAAGCTGGTATCTTACAGGGGTTTTACAAAACAGGAAACATCTTCTATATCTAGTTCATAAAACAATAACAAAGCCCCAAATAGATACGATCTATTTAGGGCTTTCGCGTTTTATATGCACAGTATCTTGCGGTGTCGTTTATGCTTCCTGTTTTTCTTCTTCCAGTTTTGGCTGCTCCAACAACTTCATAAACTCATCACCCGTAATCGTCTCGTGATCATACAAATGCTTAGACAGTGCATGCAGCTTATCCATATTCTCACTTAGCAGCTGCTTCGCCTTGTCATACTGCTTGCGCACCAACGCAACGACCATACGATCAATCTCAGAAGCCGTCTGATCCGCACAAGCCATAGAAGCATCTCCGCCTAGATACGCATTATGTACCTGCTCAAATGCAACCATGCCAAATGCATCGCTCATACCGTAGCGGGAAATGATCGCTCTTGCCAAGCGTGTTGCCTGTTCGATATCATTCGATGCACCTGTCGTGATCGAGTGGAGCGCAAGCTCTTCTGCCGCACGACCGCCCGTTAGCGTCGCAATCTTATTTTCTAATTCCTCACGGCTCATCAGATTATGTTCTTCCTGCTCTACCTGCATCGTATAACCCAGTGCACCAGAGGTACGCGGGATAATCGTAATCTTGGTGACTGGTGCAGAATGGCTTTGCAGCGCAGCAACCAATGCATGTCCGATCTCATGGTAGGACACAATGAGCTTCTCCTTGTTGGACAAAATCTTGTTTTTCTTTTGGTAGCCTGCAATAACAACTTCTACACTCTCCTCGAGGTCAAACTGCGAAACCTTATCACGTCCCGCACGAACCGCACGGAGTGCTGCTTCATTAACCATATTGGCAAGCTCTGCGCCTGAAGCGCCCGCTGCCATGCGTGCGATCGCGCTGAAATCCAGCCCCTGCTCGCACCTTACTTTCTGTGCATGCACCCGCAAGATTGCCTCACGTCCAATAAGATCTGGCAGTTCAACGGGTACACGGCGGTCAAAGCGTCCCGGTCGCAGCAGTGCTGGATCAAGAGATTCTGGTCGGTTGGTTGCTGCCAGAATGACAACCCCCTTGCTGCCATCGAAACCATCCATCTCGGTCAGCAGCTGGTTGAGTGTCTGCTCACGTTCATCGTTGCCGCCCATGCCGCCAGAGCCTTCGCGCTTTTTACCGATGGTATCGATCTCATCAATAAACACGATACAGGGTGCTTTCTCGCCTGCCTGCTTAAACAGATCACGCACCTTTGCTGCACCCATGCCCACAAACATTTCTACAAACTCAGAGCCTGAGATTGAGAAGAACGGCACATTGGCCTCACCTGCAACCGCCTTGGCAAGCAGCGTTTTACCTGTGCCTGGAGGTCCGACAAGCAATGCACCCTTTGGAATATGTGCACCAATATCGGCATAGCGCTGGGGATCGTGCAGAAAATCTACGATTTCCGTAAGCAGTTCTTTTGCCTCATCTTCGCCCTGCACATCTGCAAAATGAATACCAGTCTCAGATGCAACATACATCTTGGCATTCGATTTGCCAAAGCTCATCATACCAGAGCCCATCTTCTTCTGCATCGAGCGGGTCATCCACATACCAAATCCCATGATCAGTATAAACGGCAATACCGCAGTCAAAAACGGAGATGGTGCTGTGGGCCAAATCTTCGTAAAGTCTACCTTGGCATCGAGCAAACGTCCCACCAAATCAGGATCATCTACCAGTGCAGTCACATAGACTTGTTCCTTTTTGTTTTTGCCATCATCAACGGTAAACACAATGCGATTATCTTTGCTTTGGATCTCAGCCTGTGCGATCTTGCCCTGCTGTGCCATAGCTACAAATTCATTATAGCTGACTGATTTAGTTTTTGGTGCAATCAAGCTGGGAAGCAGCAAATTTCCGATCAGCAGCAGCGCGATAGCAATGCTGTAAAAATACAGGATGCGCTTGCGATCGGGTTGTTTGACTTCTTTCATATGATACTTCCTCTTTCTGGGCAGACAAACTATCTGCCTCTGCAAATTTCTATTTCTATTATAGCAGACGATTGTGTCGGGAATACGGAAAAACTTTGAACACACTGTAAATCAGCAAATTTTGTGCGGAGTGTTTCACGTGAAACATCGTTGAAAAATCACTGGAAATGATAAAACGACCCGCCCAGTTCCCTTGCATTTCTTCCGTTTTCCTCTCATACAATAAAACAGCTCTGCTCACTAGGGGCAGATTTTGTATCTTATTAAGGAGCTGATCGTTTTATGGTAGATTATCCCAAAGCCCTCGGGTTTCTCATGGTGGCAGTCACGACCGCCCAAGGAACCATTCCACTCCCCGGTGCGCTGGTAACCGTATATGCGCAAGATGAGGAAAAGCCCGTATTGTATCGTACGGTGCGCACAGACCGCTCGGGACGCACCTCTATTCTGGAGCTGCCCGCCCCTGCGCTGGCAGATTCCATCCGTCCGGATCAACCCATCCCTTATCTGAACTATTCCGTCAAAGTAGATTTGCCCGGATATCAATCGGCACAGGTGGAAGACATTTCTATTTTCCCCGGAATCGCCTCCACACTCCCAGTATCACTCTCTCCCGAAACGGCCGGACGTCCTTCCACCAACATTAACATCTTGTCACAAGAAACGCTGAATGATCTAAATCCAAAGGAGGTGCGCTAATGGCTCTGCCTAAAATTCCAGAAACCATCACTGTACATCTTGGACGTCCCAATGATCCCAACGCGCGTAATGTGACCGTTCCTTTCCCCTACTACATCAAGAATGTCGCCTCCTCTGAAATTTACCCTACTTGGCCAGAAAATGCGATCCGTGCCAACGTGTATGCGCAAGTATCCTTTGCGCTCAACCGTATCTACACCGAATGGTATCGTTCGCAAGGTTACGACTTTGATATCACAAACTCCACAGCTTTTGATCAGGCATATGTAGACGGACGCGATATCTTTGACAATGTTTCCCATATCGTAGATGAACTCTTTGACGACTACCTTACCCGCCCCGGCGCGGTAGAACCTCTATTTGCACAGTACTGTAATGGTACGACTGTCACCTGTGAGGGACTCAGCCAATGGGGAACCGTTCCACTTGCCCAGGCTGGAAAAACCCCCTACGAAATCCTGACTTCCTTTTATGGGAATGATCTAAACATCGTTCAGAACGCACCTGTCTCACCAAATATTGGTTCCTATCCTGGCTATCCAATCCAGTTTGGAGATCTATCTGATGCCGTCCGCACCGTACAGCTGCGTCTCAATCGCATTTCAAACAACTATCCTGCAATCCCGAAAATTTATCCGGTCAATGGTGCATTTGACCAAAGTACCGTAGAGGCTGTGAAAGCATTCCAAAAAATCTTTAATCTAAATCAAGATGGCATTGTTGGCAAACAGACTTGGTATCGAATTGCCTATCTATATGCCGCGATTACAAAACTTGCCGAGCTTTCTAGTGAAGGCGTTCAGCTGGAAGATGTCGCCGAAATTTTCCCTCCATTCTTGCAACGCGGTGCAAAGGGAGAACCCGTCTCCACCGTCCAATACTATCTTTCGATCATTGCAACCTTTTACAATGATCTCATTCCAGTTAAAGTAGACGGTGATTTTGGAGAGCAAACGGAAGAAGCCGTCAAAGTATTTCAAGAGCAATTCGGCTTACCTGTTGATGGTATTGTTGGGAAACAAACTTGGGATCGCATGAATGAGATCTATGACGATATTCGAAAGACCTTCCCCGATTGGGCAACCGGTGACTCCATTCCCATCTTCCCACGCCGTCTTGTAGAGGGTATGTCCGGCAATGATGTGAAGCAAGTGCAAACATGGCTCAACACCATATCCAAGCGGTATCCCGAAATCCAGAAACTTCCTGTGACCGGCTACTTTGGCAGTCAGACCGAAGCTGATGTTCTGGTTGCACAAGATCTATTCGGTCTCTCGCCCTCTGGGATCGTGGGTCCCAGTACGTGGGATACCCTCGCCCAACAAGCTCAGCGGATACAACTGAACACAGAGGTGGCACGATGAAAAACAAACCATTTTCTTATACCCTTCCTGAGCCGCTTTGTCGTGGCTGCAAAAACGATGAAGTCTGGTTGCTGCAAGCCATGCTGGCTTCACTCTCCCGCCATTTTGTCAACCTTATTCAACCCACCCTGAACGGCGTCTATGACCGTATCACCGAGCAGGCTGTGATGCGTGTACAAAGAGCCTATGGCGTTCCCGATACAGGTACGACCGATCAAGAAACTTGGGACCATATTATTTACATGTTTTGCTGCTGGCGCTGATCATGTTTCACGTGAAACATTTCCCGAAATACCAAAAACCGCTCAGACGATAATTTTCGTCTGAGCGGTTTTGTTTCTACACGTTTCTATTTTACACTTGCTTTGCGAGTTCTTTCACATGATCAAACTCATCTAAGAGCTCCTGCTCTGGTGCTGGAGTCATCAGGCTGACCCCCCAAATCACCAGACAAGCGACTGCAAACGCAGGCATGAGTTCGTAAATATTCCACAATCCACCCAGGGGTCGTACCAGATATTTCCAAACAAATACCATCACACCGCCGGACAACATACCTGCGATCGCACCATATCGGTTGGTTCTGCGCCAGAACAGGGCAAACATAACCACTGGACCAAACGCCGCGCCAAAGCCTGCCCATGCAAAGGATACAATTCCAAAGACCGAGCTATTCGGGTCACGTGCCAAAAAGATGCCAACGACTGAGATCAGCAAAAGTGTCACACGCGCCATACGCATGCTCTGCATTGGATTCATCTTATGTCCCAACACACCTTGGATCAGGTTTTCCGATACCGCAGAAGATGCTGCAAGCAGCTGAGAATCAGCTGTTGACATCGTAGATGCCAAAATACCCGCCAAGATTAAGCCTGCCAGCACTGCAAACACGATACCATGCCGACTGAGCAAATCTGCAATGCGTACAATGATCGTTTCTGAATCTGCACCAGTCAGAGGCATGAGCTCCCCTGCCGCTGTCATAGCCAGACCAACTACACCAATGAACACGCCTACGATTAAAGAGATTACGACCCAAACAGATGCAATACGACGAGAAAGTCCCAGCTTCTTTTCATCCTCGATTGCCATAAAGCGCAGCAGGATATGCGGCATACCAAAGTAGCCAAGTCCCCAGCACAGCATCGAGATCCGGTTCAACACTCCATAAGTAGATGCAGTTCCAGTTGCTGGGTCATGGGTCATGCTCATACTGAGATACCCCGGCAAAGCGCGGGCATTGTTCATAACCGCATCCATTCCGCCTGCGGTATAAATACCAAATCCCAGAACCACAATCAGGGCGATCGACATCACGATGGACTGGATAAAGTCAGTCGTAGACGCCGCAAGGAATCCACCAGTTGCGGTGTATCCCACAATAATGATCGCAGAGATCACCATTGCCCAAAAGTAATCTACTCCAAACAAACTGGAAAACAGTTTTCCACAAGCGGCAAAACCAGACGCAGTATAGGGAATAAAGAACACCAAGATTACTACGGCGGATACACTCATCAAGATACCCGTTTTATCTCGAAAGCGGTTATGGAAAAAGTCCGGAACTGTAATCGCATTGTTTGCCACATGAGAATAAATACGAATGCGTTTTGCAACAATGAGCCAGTTGATGTACGTACCGATCGCCAGACCAATCGCCGTCCAACCCGCATCTGCAATGCCTGTGAGGTACGCAAGTCCCGGTAATCCCATGAGCAGCCACGAGCTCATATCCGACGCCTCCGCGCTCATTGCCGTCACGAATGGACCAAGCTTTCGTCCACCCAAATAAAAATCATCTGTATCCACATTCTTTCTTGAACAAGCAAGACCAATGCCCAACATTGCCAGCAGATACAGTATAATGGTCACTGAAATACCAATCTGTGCCGTTGTCATATCAAAAATACTCCTCTCCCAATATGATTGATTTCATGATATCAAGCAAGCAAAATACGCAATATCGCAGTATTTTATGCTGTAAATCATAAATTGTAATCAGTCTCCCAATCACATGGTGCTTATTATACCATCAACAAAAATAGACTGCAACACAGAATAAAGTATAGACTATATTCCACACTTTTCTTTTCCTATATGAAAAAAATCCCAATAATATCGGGATTTTTTAAGTAGACTAATTTTAGACATTTTTCGAAATCATTTTTCATTCTTAATTTGAAGTGTGCTTAAAAAGCGCGGCATCATCTGTTTTCCATATGCACGCAGGGAGTATTCGCCGCCGGAAATGCACCAATCATAAATCAGCGCACGCTCACACAGCGCATACATTTTGACCATCTCATTGACGGTCAAGTCTTCCGTCAGTTGTCCTCTCTGCTGCCCTTCGATCATGATCTCACGCAATAGGCGATAATAAAAGCGAGAGCGATCGAGCAAATGCTTTTCGCCGCGTGTAATGAGCTGCGAAGAATAGAGACGAGCCAGCAGATCAATCGAAATACTGTTTTCGATCATGGAGAACAACTCTTGATTCAAATAGATAAGCTTCTCAAAGCTATTCATACCCACATCCATTTCGCAAACCAATGTTTCATACTTTTCGTCAAATAGATAGGACAGTGAGCTTAACAGCGCATCCTTTCCTTCGAAGTAATGATAGAATGAGCCCTTAGAAGTGCCAGATTCTAAAATGATTTCATCTACGGTCGTATCGTCATATCCTTGTTCATAAAACAATCTCCATGCAGCTGAAACGATCCGACCTTTGGTATTTCTGGATTTCCGCAAAATCGCTTCCCCCTTTTTGCTTTATTTTGTCCACAAGCTGTGCAAAATGAATACCAGATCCAAAAAGGTAGGGGCGCTTACGCGCCCCCTTTCTTCTTACTTGGTCTTTGGAACCAGAACCTCAGTGCCGCCCATATATGGCTGAAGTACCTTCGGAATGGTTACTGTACCATCTGCCTGCAAGTGGTTCTCCAAGAACGCAATCAGCATACGCGGTGGTGCAACAACGGTGTTGTTGAGCGTATGTGCGAGATACAGCTTACCATCTTCGCCACGTGCACGAATCTTCAAGCGGCGTGCCTGTGCATCCCCCAAATTTGAGCAAGAGCATACCTCAAAATACTTCTTCTGACGCGGGCTCCAAGCCTCGATATCACAGGACTTCACCTTAAGGTCAGCAAGGTCACCCGAGCAGCATTCCAGCTGACGTACCGGAACTTCCAAGCTCTGGAACAGCTCAACGGAGTAACGCCACATCTTCTCATACCAGTCCATAGACTCTTCAGGACGGCAAACAACAACCATTTCCTGCTTCTCAAACTGATGAATGCGGTATACGCCGCGCTCCTCAATACCATGTGCCCCCTTCTCCTTACGGAAGCACGGAGAATAAGAAGTCAGTGTCTGCGGCAGCTGCTCTTCTGGTACAATCTGGTCAATAAACTTACCGATCATAGAGTGCTCGGAAGTACCGATCAGATAAAGGTCTTCGCCCTCGATCTTGTACATCATTGCATCCATTTCAGCAAACGACATAACGCCTGTTACAACATTGCCGCGGATCATAAACGGCGGAATGCAGTAGGTGAATCCCTTGTTAATCATAAAGTCACGTGCATATGCGATCACTGCCTCATGCAGACGTGCAATATCACCCATCAGGTAATAGAAGCCATTGCCTGCCACACGACCTGCGCTGTCAAGATCAATGCCGCCGAAGCTCTCCATGATCTGTGTGTGGTATGGGATCTCATAATCGGGCACAACTGGCTCACCATAGCGTCCAGCTTCCACGTTTGTACTGTCATCTGGACCGATTGGAACGGATGGGTCAATAATCTGCGGAATGATCATCATGATCTTGGTGACCTTTTCCTGAAGCGCAGACTCCAGCCCTTCCAGCTCCTTGAGACGTGCAGCCTGTGCACTTACCTGTGCCTTCACAGTCTCTGCTTCTTCCTTCTTCGAAGGGTCTTTCTTTGCCTGACCCATCAGTGTACCAATATATTTAGACAGCTTGTTGCGGTTGGAACGCAGTTCGTCTGCTTCCTTGATCGCTGCACGCAGCTCAGCATCGAGTGCAATCACTTCATCTACGAGCGGCAGCTTATCTTCCTGAAACTTCTTGCGAATATTTTCCTTAACCACTTCTGGATTTTCTCGGACAAATCGAATGTCTAACATTCTGGTCTCCCCCTTTTGTTTATTGAATAAGATTTAGAAATTTACGGTGCTTCCACTTGATTATACAGCGAAGTAAATATTGCAGCAACCTCATCTTTCAGCAGCGCATCCTTCGCTGTGCCATTGAGCACTTCCAGCCCATGCTCCTTTACCAATGCGTCAAGGCGTGCTTTTGCCTCAGCTGTTTTTTGTTGTGCAACTTCCTGCTGTGCCATTGTGAGCTGATACAGGATGGTCTTTTGTATGTTGAGGCGTTTTACAGCAGCGACCATATCTTCTACACTGTCTGTCCCTGTTTCCTTCATCAGTGCATCCAATGTTTTCTGCTGTTCTCCCAGTACTCTGCCCTGTTCTTCCACAGAATGCTGGAGCACCTGCAAGCGTGCATTCGCACCCTCTACTGCGCTGGTCTGGGTGGTCAACTGACTGCTGAGTTCATTGAGTCTGCGGTCTGCACGTACCTGTGAGACATAGCTGAGCAAAATCAGCGCGAGCGCAACACAGAATAGTCCAATCACATAAAAGACCAAAAACTTTTTGGACTCCTGATGCTTTTCCCCTGGACTGTCTGCCTTTGCTGGTGTATCCTTTTTATCTTCCATTCAGAAACCTCCTGTCTGTCAAATCGACAGTTTTTCAAGCGCTGTACTCAGCCGTTCGAGGTCTTCCTCGCCATAAAATTCAAGCGAGATCGTGCCTGCGTTCTTTCCCTGCTCGATCCGAACACGCCGACCAAGTACATCCTCTAACTTTTTGGATAACTCTGCGGTATAATCCACCACAAACGGTACTGGCTCATGTGATTCAGGCTCAGATTCATGTCCAAGATCCTTGGCAAACTTTTCTGCCTGCCGCACACTCATTCCAGCCATTTTCTCCAACACCTCAGGGGTGCGCTGTTCCTCATTTCTAATTGCCAGCACTGCACGGGCATGACCCGCAGACAATGTGCCAACCGCGACCATTTCCTGCGCTTCCTTGGGCAACGCCAGTAAGCGCAGCGCATTTGCAACCGCTGGACGAGACTTGCCCACACGTTCTGCAACCTGCTCCTGTGTCAGCCCATACTCATCCATCAGGCAATGATAACCTTGTGCTTCCTCCACAGGATTGAGATCTTGGCGCTGTAAGTTTTCGATCAGCGCAAGTTCCATCACCGTTTTGTCATCCGCTTCAATGACAAGTGCAGGAATCTCCGTCAGACCTGCTGACCGTGCTGCACGCCAGCGTCGCTCTCCTGCAATGATTTGATAGTATTCCCCATCGCTCTTGCGGACTGTGATCGGTGTGACCACGCCGTGCATGGCAATGGATTTGGTCAGCTCACGCATAGACTCGGGTTCAAACATTTTACGCGGCTGTTCGCGATTTGGTTCGATGAGCGTCATGGGTAAGGTGGACACGCCGCCTACATCATCTTCTGCGAACAGACTCTCTCCCAGCAGTGCACCAAAGCCCTTGCCAAGACCGCCTTTTGCTTTTGACATGATGTCCTCCTTACTGATTTTTTTCCAAAAATTCCTCTGCGACTGCAATATATGCTTCTGCACCGCGGCATGAACGATCATATGCTGTGATCGGCTGTCCATGGCTGGGTGCTTCTGACAAACGTACATTACGCGGCACGACCGCAGCATATACACGATCTCCAAAGTGCTTTTTGACTTCTTCCACAACTTGCACCGCAAGATTGGTGCGTCCGTCATACATCGTCAGCAAAATGCCCTCAATGCGAATCTTGCGATTGAGTCCACGCTGTACGGAACGCACAGTTGCCATAAGCTGTGACAAGCCTTCGAGCGCATAGTATTCCGTTTGCAGCGGCACCATAAACGAATCTGCTGCACACAAGCAGTTGAGCGTCAAAATACCAAGCGATGGCGGGCAATCAATGATGATAAAATCATAATCCTCCCGCACCTGATCGAGCACATCCTTCAGCCGATACTCACGCCGTTCCAAAGAAATCAAATCGATCTCAGCACCAGCCAGATCGACATTTGAGCCTAAGACATCGACCCACTTGGTATGCATAATTGCAGAACGCACCTCTGGGTTGTCTGCGATGATCAGTTCATAAATAGAGGTGTCAAGCTCATGCGGTTCCAACCCCACACCAGAGGTTGCATTGCCCTGTGGATCGAAGTCACACAGCAACACCTTTTTTCCTTTTTCAGTCAGTACACATGCCAGATTAACCGCCGTGGTTGTCTTTCCCACGCCGCCTTTCTGGTTGATGAGTGCAACGATTTTAGCCATTGACGTTGCCCTTTCCCGATTGGAGGCAGTTAAAATTGCACTCCGCCCGTCTTTGATAGTCCCCTTTATTATATCACAGCGACAGCTATTTTCAAGCCAGAACACACGATTTCACAGGTTTCCCCGCAAAGCTCTACACAAATTTCTCTCTCCTTGTGTAAAATCTCTCCTATATCCATAAGTGTGTGGAAACGTTTCACGTGAAACATTTTTGTTTTCTCGACGCCAGCTGACACCAATCCCCCTTTTTCTTTATCATCCGCAACAAAAATCCCCCGCTGAGCGGAGGAATGAAATACAAAATAAAATTATGTAAGCGATTTTAGCGTCTTGCGTTGGGAATTAAAATTTTTACCAAAATACCGTCATCGCACTGTTCCTTTTCATAGCTTGTCTCCACCCCAGATTCTTTCATCAGTCCAACCGCCTTGTCCACCGTATTGAGGAACAGACGCACATCCTTGATCAAGCGGCGAACAGTTCCGGTTGGCTGCTCTGGTGGGGCAGTAAGCAAATGTTCAATGTACTGCTCGGTACGGCTGACATTCCACTGCTGCGCAATGATCTTCTCAATTGTGTTGCAGCGTTGTTCTTCCGTTGGCAGACGGAGAATGGCACGTGCATGTCGTTCGGTCAAGCCACCATCTCGAATCATCTGCATAGTCTCTGGGGACAGCTTAAGCAGACGCAGTTTATTTGCTACCGCACTTTGCGTCTTACCCACTCGATGTGCAGCCTCCTCCTGTGTCAAACCATAGCGATCGATCAGCTGTCGATATCCTGCCGCTTCTTCAAAGAAATCCAGATCACGGCGCTGTAAGTTTTCAACCAGTGCAATTGCTGAAGAATCTTCTTCTGTCGCGCTCATAATCAGGCAAGGAACTTCTGATAGCCCCGCTGCACGTGCCGCACGCAGACGGCGTTCTCCAGCGATGAGCTCATATCCATCAGTTGTCCGGCGAACGGTCAATGGATTGAGTACGCCATACTGGCGAATGGAGTCTGCCAGCTGTCGAATGGCTTCCGGCTCAAAATACTTACGTGGCTGATATGGGTTTCGGGAAATTTGTGTGGTACGAATGCGTCGAAGTTGCCGCTCGCTTCCGACAAGATGAAACATTGGTGTCATATGGGAAATGCCCTCCTTCTCGCGGTGATATCCTGTATTTACAGATTACCAGAATTTCCCACATTGTAAAGAAGTTTTGACCGCACAGGGCGCATTTCCTGCTTATTTTTCAGCGGCAAAAGGTCATTTTTCATATTTTCAAATATTTTTCGATACAAAATCACAAAATTTGTTTTGAATACTCTAGGTAATAACACGAAAGGATATTTCCCCTGATACAATATGTTCCAAAATGCATCAGAAAAGCAGAGGATTGCTTGATGGGGCATAAACATCGAAGCGGTTTTATGTTATGCTTAAAAGCATAAGAGAACAATCTCATTGTGACGATGGCACAACAAAGGGCAAGACAACCCATGGTTTTCTTGCCCCCTTGTTACGGCAACACCGCACAATGGCATCTGCGGCGCTTTGCGAACTGGTTTGCTCGTTCAAATACGGTGGATTCTGTATACGGATGACCTGTGCTCGAACCTCCCAGAGCTGTAACCACTGGCAATGCAGACGCTTCCGCGAGCGTTCATAGAGGGACTTGTGCCAATTGGCTGCATGCTCCTGCCTTTGGAGAAGTTTATACATTCCCACCGTTTGGGCATAGAGATTCGTGCAAGCCGACTTCATCACACCCGCTGTGCGGGGAGTCCATACATTCTCACCCTTTCGGCGGCTGAAATTGCAATCTGATGGACAGGGAGTGCAGGATCCATAAGGACAAAGAACCGCAAGGTTCTAGTCCTTATGTCTCTGTCGCGAGACCACGACATGTTTTCCCAGCTTTCCAAAGCAAATCTTTTAAGCGAGAAAAGAAACCGTCTCTAATCTTTTGGCTTATCACAACAATCCAATTACAGCTTCATACCAGCGTGAATTATAAAGGTTGCGCTGAAATCTTTTGAAACCTTCTTGGGTACTTCTGCGGCGTCTCCTTGACCTTCTTAATAATCACCAACCGACTCTGCCGTCCCTCTGTCATCGGCACATCATAGTCCAGCACCCGCTCGACCTGACCGCCAAGCAGACGAATGCCCTTCTTTGCCTGCTCGATCTCTTCATCTGAGCCGACCGCTTTCATCGCAATGAAGGATCCTCCCACCTTAACGAGCGGTAAAGACAACTCTGCCAAAATATTCAGCCGCGCCACAGCACGCGAAGTCGCAAGGTCAAACTCTTCTCGGTGCCCAAACTCTTCCGCGCGTGCATGGATCGCCTGTGCATTTTTCATACCAAGGGCTTCGATCACTTCATTCAGAAAAGTGATTCGTTTTCCCAAGGAATCCAGCAGCGTTACCTTTGCATCGGTCAAAATCGCGATCGGCATTCCCGGAAAACCTGCACCGCATCCAACATCTACCACTTTCTTTCCAGCAGCATAAGGCGCAAGCGGTGCACAGTCCAAAAAGTGTCGGGTCACGACCTCCATGGGGTCTGTCACCGCAGTCAGGTTCATCACCTTATTTTTTTCCAATAACAGATCGGAAAACGCCAGCAGCTGATCCACCGCCTGTGGGTTATTTCGCTTTAGGGTTTCTAGTCCTTCTGTCAGCAGTTCACGTGCAGTCATGCCTCGCTTCCTCCCTTTTCCATATTGAGATAAATCATAAGTGCTGTAATATCAGCCGGAGATACACCTGAAATACGTCCTGCCTGTCCAAAGTTCAATGGGCGAATCTCTTTGAGCTTTTGCCGTGCCTCCAAGCGGAGTGATGGAACTGCATCATAGTCCAAGGTCTGCGGCAAAGTCCGCGCTTCCAGCTTGCGGAACTGTTCCACATCTTTATGCTGCCGCGCAATATATCCCTCATATTTAATGCGAATTTCAACTTGCTCTCGTACTGCTGCATCCAGCTCCGGACGCTCAGGGTCGAAACGCCCCAACACCTCATAGGATAGTTCCGGACGGCGCAGCAAATCGATCAAACGACATCCCGCCTTCAGTGGCGTAGAGCCCTGTTCAGACAAAAATTTCTGTACCACGTCATCTGGCTGAATGCTCACCGTAGCCAGACGATCGATCTCTGCCTGTACCCGTGCATACTTCTCTTGTGTGCGCGCAAGACGCTCTGCGCTGTTGAGTCCAACCGCCGCTCCAATGGGTACAAGACGCTCATCTGCATTGTCCTGCCGTAAGAGCAATCGGTATTCTGAGCGTGAGGTCATCATGCGATATGGTTCCTGTGTGCCACGTGTGACCAAATCATCAATCAATGTTCCAATATATCCGTCTGCACGGTCAAGGATCACGGGTGGCTGACCGCGCAGTTTACGCGCCGCGTTAATGCCTGCCACAAGCCCTTGTGCTGCGGCTTCCTCATATCCAGAAGAGCCGTTAAACTGTCCTGCACCATACAGCCCAGAAATCTTTCTGCTTTCCAGTGTAGGCAAAAGCTCAGTTGGATCAACGCAGTCATATTCAATCGCATATGCAGGGCGCATAACCTCCGCATGTTCCAAGCCTTTGACGGTATGCAGCATAGCCAACTGTACATCTTCCGGCATAGAAGAAGAAAAGCCCTGGATATAAACTTCTTCGGTATCCAAACCCATCGGCTCCAAAAACAGCTGATGTCTTGGCTTATCTGCAAACCGCACGATCTTATCTTCAATTGAAGGACAATAGCGCGGTCCCACACCTTCGATCTCACCAGAGAACAGCGGCGAACGATCCAGATTTTCCTGAATGACACGGTGGGTCTCTGCATTGGTGTAAGTCAAATGACAAACCGCCTGATTGAGTGGCGGATTCTCCGAATCAAAGGAAAACGGAATGATCTCTCGCTCTCCCTCCTGTACTTCCAACCCATCATAACAAATCGAACGGCGATTGATTCGTGGCGGCGTACCCGTCTTAAATCTCTGCAAGCGCAGTCCCAATTTACGCAGACAGTCTGTTAGCTGTGTTGCCGCAAACATGCCGTCTGGGCCGCCCTCATGGGTGTAATCACCAATGATGATCCGTCCCCCAAGGAACGTACCAGAGCAGATAATCGCCGCACGTACAGCATACTGTGCCCCCGCTGCTGTGGTCACACTGCACACAGCACCAGTGTCATCCACCTCAATCGAGACGATTTCCGCTTGCTTGAGTGACAGATTTTCTGTTGTCTCCAATTTATGTTTCATATAACTGCGATAGCGCACACGATCTGCCTGCGCACGCAGAGAATGCACCGCCGGACCTTTGCCACGGTTAAGCATCCGGTATTGAATACATGCCGCATCTGCCGCATGTCCCATCTCGCCGCCGAGTGCATCCACTTCTCGCACCAAATGTCCTTTGGCTGTGCCGCCAATGGCTGGATTGCAAGGCAGATTGCCTACTGCATCCAAATTTATCGTAAAGCACAGGGTACGCAGACCAAGCCGTGCGCCAGCCAGCGCCGCCTCAATTCCTGCATGTCCTGCACCAATAACCGCAATATCATAAGTACCTGCAAAATACATGGGATTCCTCCAAACCAACCATGCACAGCTGTTGATAACTCTGTGTACAGTTGGGATAACTGTGGATAGTTTTCAAGAATTTTAAATACTAATTGTATTTTTATAATTTATTATTTTGTTTTGTATTGAAAAATTGTGGTTTGTATTAGAAGTAATCCACAATTTACACAAGTAATATTACGTGGATAAGTCTAACGCACACAAAATATCTTATTAAGACGCTTTTATAAAAACGATGCCGTTCCAGATAACACCATACTATTTCGGATCTATCGCATAAATTGTAGTATCATTTTACAAATTATACAAAATCTGGGTTATCCTTATTTTCCAACACAAAAATTTGAAAAAATATAATCAACAATATCTTCCTGTACATACGCACCTGTCACACGCCCCAAACTCTCGATCGCCTGCTCGATCTCATAAACGATCGCATCTGGTGCAAAACCTGCCTTCAGCTGTCTACAAGCCTGCTCCAAATTTTCCCTTGTATGACTCAAAATCTCAGCCTGCCGCAGATTGGTAATGAGTCCACCGTCCTGCGGCAGATCCCGAATACCGGTCAGATCCGTCAAGGTATCTGTCAAGATATCAAGACCCTCTCTCTGCTTTGCTGAAAGCCGCACCACCTGCACAAAGCTGTCTGTCAACTCTTGCAAGTCCATTTGCATCAGTAAATCAGACTTATTCACAACCGCGACTGCTCGCTTTGCATCTCGCACCTGCGCGATTACCAAGCGATCGTCTTCACTGAGTGGCTGACTTCCATCAAATACCGCCAGCACAACGCCAGTTTCCTTTGCCAGTGTTACCGCGTCCTTCGCGCGGCAAACACCAATCTGCTCCACAGGATCGTCTGTCTCTCTGAGTCCTGCTGTATCCTGCAAACGCAAAATCAGTCCCCCTAGGCGCAGTGTTTCCTCTACCGTATCACGCGTTGTACCTGCAATATTGGTAACAATCGCGCGATCATAGCCTAAAAGTGCATTAAGCAGAGTGGATTTTCCCGCATTCGGTCTACCTACAATCACACAGGGCAATCCTTCCCGCAATGCGCGTCCGCGCTGATAGCTGTCACAAAGTGTAGCCAGGCGATCTCGCATTTCGTCCAATGTCTGGTGCATCTCAGATAATGGAAGATCCTCGATTTCCTCATCTGGATAATCAATAACCGCCAAAAACTGTGCACACATGGAAACCAGCTTTTCTCGCATCTTAGAAAATTCCGTAGAAATATGCCCACCAAGCTGTGCCGTTGCAAGTGCAGCAGCCTGTACAGACTGCGCACAAACAAGATCATTGACCGCCTCTGCCGCAAATAGATCCAGTTTCCCATTCAAGAAAGCACGCCGAGTGAACTCACCCGGCTGTGCCTGCCGCGCCCCAAGTTCAAACAATGCATACAAAGCTTCTTCAAGCACCGCAGAAGACCCATGACAATGAATTTCTGCCATCGGCTCGCCTGTATAGGTCGCTGGTGCTGGAAAAAATACTGCCATTGGGCGATCGATCACTTGTCCATGTACTGTGAGTGTACCATAAGTCAGCATACGTGGTGTAAGCGGGCATTTGCCTATGGGTGTAAAGAGTGCTGAAAGATATTCCTCTGCCTGCTCGCCGGAAATGCGCACAATGCCAATCGCGCCGCCCGGGGCGGTAGACAGTGCGGCGATGGTTTGTGCCATACCTGCTTCCTCCCTGTAATCAATGAAATTTTATGTTTCCAAAATTTTGCGCAAATACATCTGCGCAGCATTTCTTTTTATTTTATCACATTCTGTGCAGAATTTGCAGACCGTGACAAAAGTTTTTTAAACTCCTCAAAAAAAGGCGTAAGGGTAAGCCCTTACGCCTTCAGCGTGTTAAAAAAGTCGCTGCACCCTTTTTATTTTGGAGCGAAGCGACCTTAAATTTTCAAAATCCAAGGACATGCGCCTTGGATTTTGCCCGCGACCCGCGCAAACGTGCGCGAAACCGGGGGTATCAGAGCCAGTTTCTACCGGAACTGGCTCTGTATCTAGGGGGACTGGGTTCCCCTGGAAAGGCTGTCAAAGTTCTTTGACAGCCTCTATGACCGGCACAGTTTGTGCCGGTCATGTATATTTTATGAAATGTGTTTCTGAAAGATCGGCTCTGTTTCCCCCGGCAGTGTGAATAAATTCTCAGGGGCTGTCAGCTCAATGAGCACGGTCTGCACAGTCTGGGTACGCTCTCCATTGCTGGAAAACTCCGCGCGGTACAAAAGCCCTGTGGCAGTCGAAATCACATAAACCGCTGTGCGCGTACCTTCATTGGCAAGCACACGGATCATCGGCTGTCCCTCAATCTCTACAACCCCAGCTTCCACGATCTGCTCAGGCGCAAGTTTGCATACTGTCTCATAGTTTGGCAGCATTGCGGCTTCGTCTGCGGTCAGTTCGCCCGCGCGTCCGCTATAATAGGTACTGGTACCTGCGTCCCATGCATAAAAGTTACCGGCATACTGCAAGCTGACCTGCTCCACGCTGCCTTCTTCATTCAGCGTGTTGGTGCGGTATGCCCCATTTCTCACATACTGCCTGCACTGTAAATCACGGCTGCCGCCTTTCCAATACAGGGTGTTTGTGACTTCCATGGTATAGGCGAGTGGGCGAGATAATACCGCGATGACTGCTTGTACATTGTCTGGACGCACCGTGATGTGCTCCATCCTGCGCAGATTTTCCTTGGCAATGTCCATAGTCTGTTCGGGTGATGCACCGTTGATTGTCTGAAACGGCAGCTGAATCACTGGAGTGTTATTGCCCTGAAAGAGATTCGAGGACAAAATAAAGCTGAGCACCAGCATTCCCACCATGACTGCCGCACAGAGTGCTGCAATGAGTGCAGTTTTCTGCTTATTGTGATTCACAAAACCGCACCTCGCTTTTCTTACTGCATAAAGGGTTCTGGGGGCTGCTCAGAGCATCCGAAGTGGTGCGCGATCGCCTGTACGATACGCTTACAGGTGTGTCCGTCACCATAGGGATTGACCGCATGCGCCATCTTTTCGTATGCCGCTGCATCGTCGAACAGCGCACACGCCATCTGAAAAATCTGCTCTTCTTCAATGCCTGCGAGCTTCACAGTGCCCGCTTCGATCGCCTCTGGACGCTCGGTCTCGTGGCGCAGTACCAGCACTGGCTTGCCAAGAGACGGCGCTTCCTCCTGCAATCCGCCCGAATCGGTCATAATCAGATAGCAGCGCGCCATGAGGTTGTGCATTTCATCCACCGCGAGTGGCTCAATCAGGTGCACATGTGCGCAGTCGCCCAAGAACTTCTGTGCGGTATCACGCACATACGGGCTTAAATGCACTGGATATACAAAGTGCGCATCCGGATACTTTTCAGACAACCGTGCGATCGCGCGGCAGATGTTTTCCATCGGCTCACCATAGTTTTCGCGGCGGTGCGCGGTCACAAGTACCACACGATCTTTTTCAAAGTCCAGTGTACGCAAGGTCTCATTGCGGAATGTGAAGTCATCCTGCACGGTCAGATGAATGGCATCTACGACTGTATTGCCGCAAACTAACACACCGTCTGTGATCTGCTCGCGGAACAGATTGTCACGGTTGCGCACGGTCGGTGCAAAATGCATTTCTGCAATCTGTCCAACCAGCTTGCGGTTCATTTCCTCTGGAAATGGCGAATACCTGTCATAGGTACGCAAACCCGCTTCCACGTGTCCCACTGGGATCTTGTGATAGAACGCCGCGAGTGCACCTGCAAATGTGGTCGAGGTGTCGCCGTGTACCAAAACGATATCGGGCTTTACCTGCTCCAGCACTTCGTCCAGCCCGTGCAGAGATTTTTCTGTAATTGTTGCCAGTGTCTGGCGAGATTCCATGATATCGAGGTCATAGTCTGGCTGAATATCGAAAATTTCCAGCACCTGATCGAGCATTTGGCGGTGCTGTGCCGTCACACATACAATGCTTTCGGTATATGGCGACTCTTCCAGTGCATGCACCAGTGGTGCCATCTTGATTGCTTCCGGTCGTGTACCGAAAATGGTCATGACCTTAATTTTTTCCGTCATCTTCCTGTTCCTTTCTTGCCTGCATGGACTTTTGCAGTCCCCACAGGATACGACCGCCGACAGCCATCACCAAAATAACTGCCAAAATCAAGATCATTGCTTTTGCTTCTCCGCTTGTGGTCAGGATCACCGCCGCCAGACCCAATGTGCCGCTGATGGCATAGAGGATTGCAACTGCCTGCTTGACGTTAAAGCCCATGTCTACGAGCTTGTGGTGCACATGCCCACGGTCAGGGCTCATGGGGCTTCTGCCTTGCATCAGGCGACGGGTAATTGCCGACGCGGTATCAAAGATGGGCAGACCCAGAATGAGAAACGGTACTGCAAACGAAATGATCGCATAGAACTTGAAAAATCCTTCAATGGACATGGTTGCAAGCATAAATCCAAGGAAGGTCGAGCCAGTATCGCCCATAAAGATCTTTGCTGGATTGAAGTTATAGGGCAAAAATCCAAGACACGCGCCTGTGATCGCCGCCATTGTGATCGCAACCATCACTTCATTTGTCAAAAGACCGACAGCAAGCATGGTCAGTGCCGCAATGGAGGATACGCCTGCCGCCAGACCGTCCAGACCGTCAATGAGGTTTACCGCGTTGGTAATGCCGACAATCCAAATGATCGTGACCGGAATGGCAAGATAGCCGAGCGAAAAATACGGATTGCCTGAAAAGGGATTAAAGCTCGTGAAGAACTCGATCTTGAGTCCACCGATGCAGACAGGGATCGCCGCGGCAATGACCTGAATGCAGAACTTAAACTTTGCGCCAAGGGCTACGATATCGTCAAAGATACCGAGCACCACAATAATCATCGCACCCAGCAGAATACTGAGCATTTGCGCGTCCAGCGTCCCGAACGTCAGGAGCGCGACCATAAAGCCCATAAAAATCGCCAGACCGCCCATGCGTGGGGTTGGTTTTTTGTGCATACGGCGTGCATCGCGTGGGATATCCATAGCACCGACCTTGTGGGCAAACTCGCTGACATGTGGGGTCAGCCAGAACGAGAGCAGACCGGCAAGGGCAAATGTGCCCAAGACCAAGAGTACTACTTTATATTCCTGTGCCATACAACCCCCTGCTTACCGCTTGATAAAACCGACTTTTCGGTATACCTTATCAAGTGTCTTGCGTGCCATATAGCTTGCGCGTTGTGCGCCTTCGGTGTAAACCTGCTCGAGATAATCCTTGTTTTTGAGCAGATCTTCTGTCTTCTCGCGAATCGGGCGCAGAAGCTCTACCACAGCCTCGCCAACGGCTGGCTTAAATGCGGCATAGCCCTGTCCAGCAAATTCTGCTTCCACTTCTTCTGCGGTCCTGCCCGTTGCCAAACCATAAATCGCAATAAGGTTCGAAATGCCTTCCTTGCCCTCGCCGCGGCGGATCGTGCCCTCAGAGTCGGTGATCGCACGTTTAAACTTGCGCATGATATCTTCCGGCTTGTCCATGAGCAAAATGAAACTGTTGGCATTTTCATCCGACTTGCTCATCTTACGCATTGGATCTTGCAGAGACATGATACGCGCACCTGTCTTTGCAATGTACGGCTCCGGCATGGTAAAGGTATCGGAATACACGCCGTTAAAACGCTGTGCCACGTTGCGAGTCAGCTCAATGTGCTGGAGCTGATCACTGCCGACTGGTACGAGATCGGTCTGATACAGCAGGATATCGGACGCCATGAGCACCGGATAATCAAACAGACCAGCGTTTACGTTGTCTGCGTGCTTTGCCGACTTATCCTTAAACTGCGTCATGCGTGAGAGCTCGCCAAACATGGTGTAGCAGTTTAAGATCCAAGCAAGCTCGGCATGTGCAGGCACATGGCTCTGAATAAAGAGTGTGCTTTTCTGCGGGTCGAGTCCGCATGCAAGGTACTGCGCGAGCACTTCCAGCGTCTGACGGCGCAGCTCTGCCGGATTCTGTCGCACGGTGATCGCGTGGAGATCCACAACGCAATACAGGCACTCGTAAGCGTCCTGCAAGGTTTCAAAATTACGGATCGCACCCAGATAGTTTCCAAGTGTCAGTTTGCCAGACGGCTGGACACCGGAAAAGATTCTTTTCTTTTCTGTTATCTCACTCATTTGAATAACTTCCCTTGATTTCAATTTGAACAGCAGAGATTGCTGTCCAGAATGGTATATCCAGTAAACATGATAGCACATTTTACCGTTTGTTGCAATGGCAAAAGCACTGCCCCCTGCCCTCTCAGATCATTTAAAAAATGACCGCTTGTTGAGTCAAGTCATAAACATCGAAGTGTTTTTTTGATTGATGCTTAAAAGCATCGGGGAACGATCTCGCAGCGGCGAGGGCGCAACAAGGGGGCAAGACAACCATTGGTTTTCTTGTCCCCCTTGTTAATCCCCCAATCTTTCCTATCCACCGCCGCCTGAACGAGCAAACCAGTTTGCGAACTGGTTTGACTGTTCAAACATGGCGGACACTGCATACGGATAACCTATGCTCGAACGTCCCAGCGCTGTAACGACTGGCGGCGCAGACGCCCCTGTGAGCGTTCATGGAAGGGCTTGTGCCAGATATGAGAGGGGGCTGCACGCTTCCGCTGTGCGGCGTGCATACATTCCCACCCTTTGGGCATGGAAGCCGACGCAAGCCGACTTCATCACACCCGCCTGTGGCGGAGCGCATACATTCTCACCCTGTCGGCGGTTTGGTTCTCTATCTGATGGAAAGGGAGGG
>JAHHRJ010000060.1 GCA_020025885.1 Butyricicoccus sp.
ATCTAGGGGGACTGGGTTCCCCTGGAAAGGCTGTCAAAGTTCTTTGACAGCCTCTCAAAAACTCAGGCTTTTCCGGCAGAGCCGCAAAGCTCAATCTTTTCTTTCACGAGGCGAACAACGTTTTCGCGTCCAACCTTGTTATATTTCTTGGGGTCAAATACCTTCGGATCTTGCTCGAGGTAGGACTTCACACCGTCACTGAAGGCAATGCGCAGTTCCGTTGCAAAGTTTACCTTGCAGATACCGATTTCGATGGCTTCGCGTACTGCTTCGTCTGGAACGCCAGATGCACCATGCAGTACAAGTGGGATGGAAACACGGGAGCGGATCTCGCGCAGACGATCAAAGTCAAGCTTTGGTGTGCCAGCGTATAAGCCATGTGCCGTACCGATCGCAATCGCCAGAGAATTGACCTGTGTGCGGTTTACGAACTCTTCTGCTTCCGCTGGATCGGTAAATGGATTGCCACTGCCACCTTCGAGATCATCTTCCTTACCGCCGACCTTGCCAAGCTCAGCCTCTACGCTGATGCCGGACGGCGCACAAGCCTCAACAACGCTATGGGTTATGGCAATATTTTCCTCAAACGGACAATGAGAACCATCGATCATAATGGATGTATAGCCAGTGCGCAGGGCCTGCATTGCAAGAGAAAAGCTCTCGCCATGGTCAAGATGCATTGCAATTGGAACAGATGCACGCTCTGCGGCTGTCTTTACCATTGCAAGGAAATAGTCGAGTCCGGCATACTTCACGGTGGAAGGGGTGGTCTGCATGATGACAGGAGACTTAGTTTCCTCAGCCGCCTGCATGACTGCCATGACCATCTCCAAATTCTCTACATTGAATGCGCCAACTGCATAGTGTTCTGCTTGTGCACGCAGGAGCATTTCGTTTGTTGTTGTGAGTGGCATTCTGGGTGACCTCTTTTCTTTTGATTTCGCCTTGCAATTTTTCATCGCAGGGAACAGCAATAGTATAGCACAAAATGCAGAAATTGTCTGCGTTTTGCATGGCTTCTTTTTTATCATATCAGTAAATTTACTGGGGCTTTCCTCAGAGATTCAAAATGGAAGGAGTGATTATGATGAATCATAATCCATTAAAAAAGTTAGTTGAATTACAGAAGCAGGGCAAAAGCGTTGGTATCTATTCTGTGTGCAGTGCAAACTTTTATGTAATCGAAGCAGCACTCAAGCGCGGCAAGGAAGATGGCTCCTGCGTTCTGATCGAGAGCACTGCCAACCAGTGTGACCAGAATGGCGGCTATACTGGTATGAAACCAATCGACTTTAAGAAGTTTGTGCTGGGTATCGCGGACAAGATTGGCTTTGATACTGCAAAGCTGTTCCTCGGCGGCGATCATCTTGGGCCACTGACTTTCGCAGGCAAGAATGAAGCAGAGGCAATGGCAGATGCGGAAGAACTGATCCGTCATTACGTAGGTGCTGGCTTTACCAAGATCCACATTGATACAAGCATGAAGGTGAACGATGATGACCCGAACACTCGTCTGAGCGATGCTGTGATTGCAAAGCGCGGTGCACGTCTGGCACGTGTTGCAGAGGAAACTTACCGCAAGCTGCTTGAAGAGCAGCCGGATGCAATCGCGCCAGTTTACATCGTGGGCAGCGAGGTTCCGATTCCGGGCGGTGCAGTTGGTGCAGAGGATCAGGGGGTACAGGTCACACGCGTTGAGGACTTTAAGAACACCGTTGCTACCTTCCATCAGGCATTTCTGGACGAAGGTCTGGAACAGGCTTGGGATAATGTCATTGCTGTTGTTGTACAGCCGGGCGTAGAGGAAAAGGACAGCGGCTGCACCGAGTATGACCGCGAAAAGGCAAAGGAGCTCATGGCATCCATCGAAGCATTCCCGAACCTTGTATTCGAGGGACATTCCACCGACTATCAGACAAAGATCAAGCTGCGTGAGCTGGTAGAGGACGGCGTTGGCATCTTGAAGGTTGGCCCAGCACTGACCTTTGCAATGCGAGAGGGTATGTTTGCACTTGAGCAGATTGAAAAGGAACTGCTGTATGGTACCGATCTGCAGCCGAGCAACTTTGCTGCTGTATTGGACAAAGCAATGTGCGCAGAGGACAAGTACTGGCGCAAGCACTATCAGGGAAATGATCGCGAAGTGCGCATGAAGCGTAAGTATTCTTTCTCTGACCGCTGCCGCTACTACATGCCGACTCCAAACGTGGAAGCTGCAAAGGAGCGTCTCATCAGCAACCTGCGTACACTGGGCATTCCGCTCAACCTGCTCAGCCAGTTTATGCCGATCCAGTACACCAAAGTACGTGAGGGTCTGCTTGTAAATGACCCAGAGGCACTCGTAGAAGACCGCATCACCAATACCATTGATGAATACCTGTATGCAACCCATCAGAATGAGCTGATGTAAGCACAACGAAATTCCCTGTCTTACACGACGGGGAATTTTTTAGCTTATATGATCGAAAAAAGCTGTGTGGAGCCATAAAAAATGCCTGTCATGTGACAGGCATTTTATGGATATTTTAGTGTGTGAGAATCTTGTCTGTGAAGCGAGAGATCAGGCTTGCAGCTTCTGCACGGCTCAGTTCCTTCTGCGGAAGCAAAGCGCCGTCGCTGCCCTTTAAGATGCCTGTCTGTACAGCCCACTGCATCGGAGCAGATGCCCAGCCAGAGATCTTGCCAGCGTCAGTGAAGCTGTTCAGATTTGTGCTGCTGCCCGGTACGGGATTTGCCATACGGTAGAGCATCACAACAAGCTCTTCACGTGTTACCATACGGTTTGGACCAAATGTATTTGCGGAGGTGCCAGAAACGATCTTGTTCTGGTTTGCCCAGGTAACCGCATCGGTGTAATAGGTTCTGCCAACATCAGTAAACTGGTTGGAAGACTGCACGATTGGCTCACCAGCCAGACGGTGCAGTACGGTAACAAGCATACCGCGGGTCATGGATTCATCCGGAGAGAAGTTACCCTTTTCTGTGCCAACAAACAATCCGCGGGAAACGACATCCTTTACAGGTTCAGCAGCCCAGTGGGTCTGTGGAAGATCGTTAAAGGTGGTATTCAGCGTCGGATTTACTGGAGGTGCTGTGTTGATTATTGGTACACCCGGCTTTGGCAGCTCAGGCTTCACCGTGGGCGGAATTGCCGGCTGGGTTTCTGGTTTTGGTGTTTCCGGCTTGGTCTCTGGTTTCTTATCCGGTTTCTTATCCGGCTTGCTCGGCTTACTGCTTCCGCCGCCGGAAGAACCACCGCCGCCGCTGGAAGATGCGGTAACACTGATCGTGCGGCTGTCCTTGAGTTCTGGATGCGCAACCGAGGTTACGGTAATGGTTGCAGAGCCCTTTCGGTGTGCAGTGACATAACCATTACGGTCAACTGTCAGAATGCGAGTGTCATCGCTTTCCCACTTCACTTCCCGATTGGTTGCATCTGAAGGAGAAACTCTTACAACAAGCTGTGCACCTCTGCCTTCACGCAGGGACAATGGTGCTTCGGTGATCTTCACTTCAGTCACTGGTACGTCTGCAACAGTTACGGTGATACTGCCAGACTTATCTGAAGCTACTGTAGAAGTAGCGGTCAGGGTTGCCTTACCTGCCTTCAGCGCAGTCACTCTGCCAGTGCTTGCATCAACAGAGAGAATGCCGCTTGGAGAAGCAGACCAAGTCACTGTCTGAGGAGCTGTTGCAGGCAGTACCTTTGCGGTAAAGGTGTGCGCAGTGCCTGTCTTGAGGGAAGTGTCACCGCCATCAATCTGTACACCTGTAACGGCTGGTTTGTCAGGTACAGTTGAGTTCTTGACTTCTACTGTAGCAGTGGCAGTGGCAGTCTTGCCGTTAGACTCTGTGTAAGTTGCCTGTACAGTTGCATCACCAGCTTTAAGAGCAGTCACGCTAATGGTTTCTTGATTGGTTGGATTATTCAGGCGGATTACCTCATTACCCTTAATAATTGACCATATAACTTTATCGGAACTTCCATCTGTTACTTTTGCAGTCAACTCACCAGTGTCTCCAACCTGGAGGGGCAAGTGTTTTGGGGTAATGTCAATTTTAGGCTCTGTAAGATCAGGTTTTTGGGGAGGGGTTGCACCATTTGTTTTGACTGTTACAATACATTCAGCCGACTTTCCGCCGATTGCAGCAACGATTGTAGCTGTTCCTTCGCTGACAGCCTTGACAATACCATCCTGCCCCACAGTTACAACAGAATTGCTGTTGGCATTCTTCGGAGTAGAGCTTGTGACAGACCAGTTTACAGTTTGGTTTGTTGCGTTATAAGGTGTAATACCTGCGGTGAGTTTCGCAGTATCACCTTCGGTTAGGGTCAGATTCTGTGTGTTTAGTAGAACTTTCTCAACTGCAATTGTGTCGCTGACAGTAACTTGACAAGTAGCTTGCTTTTGTGTTCTGTCTTTTGTAGTGACTTTGGCTGTGATAGTGACTGGAGCTGTAGAGGCTTTTTTCGCAGTGATTTTGCCAGTGTTCGCATCTACTTGCACTGTATTAGCATCACTGCTTTCCCAAGTAACAGTTAGATTGGTTGCGTTATACGGTTCAATGATTGCCGCTAATTGGTCGGTCTCATGCACTGCCATAGAGAGTTGATTGCGGTCGAGCTTTACATTTTTAATAGCTACCTCTTGGTCTGTCACAGTGACAAGGCAGGAAGTTACATGATCGCCATCAGTGGAACGTGCGTAAATTGTAGCAGTGCCAGGCTTCTTTGACGTTACCAATCCTTTTTCGGTGACTGTTGCTACATCATTATTGCTGCTTGTCCAAACTACGTCCTTATTGGTGGCATCTGTTGGGTTGTGTGTAACGTTGAGTTGTTTCGATGCGCCGTCCTTCACATGTACCAAAGAAAGGGATGTATGATCCAGCGAAATTCCTTCCAGTGGTTTATGATTAGCTGCAATCTTGAGTGTGATTTCATTGCTGGATGCTGAATCAATATAAACATTGTTTTCAGACGCCTTATGGTAAGTTGCCTGTATTTTATATTGTCCTGCCGAAGGTTTTGCAATTTTTAAGGTTGCGGTATTATAACGAATATCTGCAGAAGAGGTTGTAATCGAATCCCCTTGACCATCTTTTTTTGTGGAGAAAGTGACTGTACCAGTTGGTAGAGCACCACTTTCCACACCTTGAACATTCGCTGTCAAAACTAGGTCATTTTTTATAATACTGCCTGAAACAGTCACAGTAGGGATAGCAGGATCTATAGTAATTTTTGGACCTTCTACGGATGCTTTCTCATAAAAGTCACCTGCTGCAACCTGAATTTCGGTTTTATAAGTTCCAGGCAGACTAGGCGGTTGATCAAGGGCGGTTCCGCTCTCGTTTTTATAGATAACAGAAACTTGGGGCTTAGAAACGTCCATACTACCTGCTGTGACTTTAATTTTTGGTGTGTAATCAATACCTGTACCATCATAGTTTTTTTTGATGGCAGATGTATCATTTACAACCACATTTGCTGCTACTTTTTTAACAGTGATATTTGCTGTCCCAGTAGCGCCATTGAGGTCTCCCAGACTTGTGATATTACCGCCGCCATAGATAATAGATACTTGATTTTCACCTGCACGGAAACCATTTTCTGGAGTCACAGCAATATTATTAAACTTGACAGACTGATTGTCTACATCAGCTTGTTTTATCAGTTTTCCGTTAACATACAGATATGCATTGTTTTTTTCAATCGTCCGTGTAAAAAATGTAGCCGGTTTTGCAATATTAGCAGTTACTGTAATGTCTTTGCCAAAAGTTGAGGGAGGAAGTTCAATGACGTTGACAATACTATTAGAAACTCCAGGATTAGCAGATGGTGGTGCAGGGGGGTCTTCTGTAACGGTTAAGTAAGCTGTAGTTTGGAGAATCTCACCTGATGAGCTTGGGATGGATAAAACAATTTTATGTTTACCAACTTTAAATGGTTGGTCGGCAGTGATTAAAGAAACATTTAGAACAGGTTCTTGAGTATCATCATCCAATGAAAATATCAATGAAATCTGAGAGTCAGGGTCATCATAGCTTAGGATAGATCCATCATTATCAAGGATGGGAGAGATAGGTTTATCATTAATTGTACAAGTGAAGTTGTAGTATAGGAAATCTTCAACTCTTTGCCCAGAGTCATCTTTCGCTATCAAGGGGAAATTAATTATATTCTTTTCATCATATGTATGATGAGTGTCAATGAGATAGGAGCGGTTAACAGTTTTGTGAGATTGATCCAATGAAATTTCAAACTGTTTCAATGGCTTAATAGATGTAGTACCAGACCCTTTTATTGTCCATTTTGTTTTTTGAGAATCAGTACTATCTTTTTCAAGTGTCCAGTCAGCTTGTCCAGCTTGAGGGTGAAAATTAAATGTGCCTGAAGAATTTACAGATGGGGCTGTGACATAGGTGTGTTGATCGGTTACAAAACCAGATTTACCATTCCATGCGCCTTCTGTCTGGAAGGTTAATGTTGAGTTGCCAAAGGAATTTGTAACCTCTAACTTACCATCTTTTTTGAGTGTAAGAGTACCATTGCCAGACAGTGTTTCAGTTGTAGCAGATTGAATCTTGCTCAAATCTAATTCAGCACCATTTTTGATTGTAATAGAATCAAACTGTTTTGTACTATCTTCAGCAGGTTGAATTGCGCCCTTATTTACAGCCAAGTCAGAAATATTTTTGAGTTCCAGATTGCTGGTCAGGCTGGGAACAGAAACAGATAGTTTTGTTTTGCCGCTGGCAGTGCCAGTCTTACCGTCAATCAACATTGGAGACGCAACAGAACCGCGCAAAGGAAGGCTGTCAAAGTCCATTGTAACTGTTCCAGATACAGGATATGTATCAGCATTTGCTACAGGTGGTGCAGGTTCTCTGATATCTAACATATTGCCAGGGTCCGCTTCCTTTGCACCACTGGCATAGACTTGACCAATAAATTTGGTTTTACCCTGATTGGTGTCTGAAACTCTAATGGTGACATTACCATCGAATTTCCCATTCATACTGCCAGCATAGATATTTCCCAGATGCATGGAACTAAGTGGTGGCAGATGGGGCTGATCCATTTCAATAATAATTTCACTATTTGACCCTTTTTGGCTATCTGCATGTGCCTTGTGAGTATTTAAATCATAGAGCTGACCACCAAACAGGTCAACCTCGCGGCTGCCGTTGGAACGGAATACATTTTTTAGAGTAAGTTTATGACCGTTTGCAAAAATTGCGTCATGCACACGGTTTTCAAAACTCAAAGCAACATCTTGAAAGGTTACGTTACCACCCAAGATGATGCCGCCGCTACGCACTTGAAGCGAAGCAGGGCGACTTGAATCTTCAGATTTAATGATAATATCCTTATCAATAATATAAGGTTGATTTCCTCGTTCGTCCAATGTATTCAGAAATGCCTTGTTTTGGATGATAATGGTACCACCGGGCATAACATTCTCTACTGCATCAGTAAACAAATTATATGGATTAGCTTGTGTACCATTACCGTGATTGGAATGGTTAGAACCTGTTGCAGAAGTGTAGACAACATCTCTTGCCCGTGCGAATGGCATAATAGGAGGTGTTTCTTCTTCCAATGGAATAAGCGAGATAGTCTCTGCCTGTTCAGTTTTCTGTGCCGGGCTCAGAGGCAGTCCTGGAATGATTTCATCCGTAGGAACAATAGGAGCGGCTGGAATGAGTGGAATGAGGTCAGTCTGTTGAGTCGACTCTGATGACTCGGGTTGTTTGGTCGGCTCACCATCTACCATATCCTCGTGGAGCTCAGGAAGAATTTGAGGCGTGTGTTCTGGGCAGACAAACTTGCATTCTCCGTCTATACCACCGCATTCAGGTGTATGTGCAGTGTGTTCACTGCATAAGCGAGAGTCTGTGGGGGTGCTCGTGTCCAATGCCTGCACGGGCGGGCTGGATATGCCCAATAGCATCGCAGCGGACAGAATCGCTGAGACAGGGCGCTTGGGGTTCATGCTCATAATTTATCCTCTTTTCTCTAGGGGTTATCTAAAAAGTCGAAATTCTGGTCTTTTTCTACAATGAGCAGCATCTATTGCGTTGAAAATACGCGGAATCCATCAAGGATTTCTGCGTTTTTGCTGTGCATCTACGCACTCACTGCGAAAAATTCGTCGATTTCTTTGTTTTCAAATGCGCCCTAATAAAGTACAAAAAAGTAAGTAATTCATCAAAAATACGCAAAATATTAGGGGCTATCTGAAAAGTCGAAATTCTGGTCTTTTTCTACAATGAGCGGCATCTCCTGCGTTTTTTGTCTTGCATCCACACACTCATTGCGAAAAGTTCGTCGATTTCCTTGTTTTCAGATACGCCCTAAATCGTATGATAAAATCATACAGGAGGAGTGGGTAGGTGTCAAGTGGATTACAAGACTTTGTGGTAAATTAAGGAAAGAACCACAAATAATATAAAAAAATCCTGCTGCTTTTGGGAAAAGCAACAGGATTCAGAAATTTATTCGCCGCAGTATTTATGCAGAGTTTGGCGCACAGCGCCCTTACCAGCAATCAATTCACGGAAGTATTCGGTTACCTTGTCTGCAACACCAACTTCATAGAGGTTGACACCGAAAATTGCCTTGGAGGATAAAATCGGATAAAGCTGTGCTTCTGTTACCTTTTCTACACCCAAAGTGATGCCTGCGAGATGCTTTTGCAGCATTTCCAGATTGGGATCTGGGCTGAGCTCGAATGGTTCGCCGTTGTCATCTACACCGAGCAAATAACGGAGCCAGCCAGCTAGTACGAGCGGCAGATACTTGAGGCGGCATACACGGTACTTTGGCAGTGTGGAGTCATAGTAGCCTTCTAATGTCTGTCCAAAGCGGATCGCTAGCTTTTGAGAGGTATCTGTTGCGATACGCTGTGGGGTATCTGGCATAAAGGGGTTGGGGTAACGCACCGCAAGTGCCTCATGCAGGTACTCAAGCGGGTCGATAACACCAGGATCAGAAACCATCGGCATTGCTTCCAGCTCACTCATGTGTGTGATGAGGTTCACAAGGTCTTGATCCTTCATCTCATCGTGGATCTTGGTGTAGCCAAGCAGACAGCCGTAAACAGCCAGTGCAGTGTCATTTGGGTTTAGGCAGGTGCAGCCCTTCATATTTGCAGTCTTGGATACGATATCTGCACGGGTGAAGATAATACCAAGCTGTTCAAGCGGTGGATGACCGAGGGGGAAATTATCCTCCAACAGCAGATACTGCGGCTTTTCGGTATTGACAAAAGGTGCAGCAACGGTACCCTTTTGGGTCTCAAATGGCATCATACCGTCCAAACCATCTGCTTTGAGCTGCTTTGCGATCTCTGGATCTGGATGTGGAGTAATCTTATCAATCATCGTGATCGGGAAGGTAATCTGCTCAGACAGATAGGCGAGCTCTTCCTCATCGATCAGACCAGCGGATTTCCATGCATATGCAAGTTCCATCATAGACCACCGCAGACGCTTGCTGTTGTTTTTGCAGTTATCCATAGAAACCAGTGCGATCGGTTGACCGCAGGTGTGTAGACGATACAGGCACAGCGCAACCAGGTGACCGATAAAGCTGCAAGCCTTCGCTGGACCATTTTGCATGTCAGCTTCCACATCTGGATAGAGGTTTTTTGCATTGTCACGCAGAGGATAGGCTTTTTCTGTGATGGTAAAAGAAACCATCTGAAGGGTTGGAGCTGCAAAGATCTCAGAAACACGCGCATAATCTGTGGACAGCGCAAGAGATTCTGCAATAGAAGCAACGACTTCCTTTTTGATGCGTCCGTCAGAATAGAGCGTAACAGCGATCGAAAGGTTATCATATGCCTGATAGCAGCGATCGATCAGCTCCTCGTCAAATGATTCACAGCAGATGATACCTGTGTCAGTTAAGCCAGCGTTCAGCATACGCTGTGCCAAAACAGCAGGGAATGCACGAAGAATATTACCTGCGCCAAAATGCAGCCATGTGGGAGCAGCTTTTGTATGTGTACGCATCGCAGAAATATCATAACGCGGCATGCGGTAGTTTTCCCAAGCCAGCGTATTCTGCAAACTTTCTAAATTTAATTTCATGTATTTTCACCAATCCTTTTTAACGGTTGATTGCATAATGAAGTTGGACACTTAATAAAAAAATCCATAGTGATTTTTC
>JAHHRJ010000061.1 GCA_020025885.1 Butyricicoccus sp.
AGATAGACCCTTATAGGGTCTGTTCAAACCACCCGTTCAACGGGTGGTTTTGATTTGCGGGTTTAGTCTGTTTGTTTTTCGATGACTGGTGCGTTTTGATAGTTCTTGCCAAACAACATATCATATTGCAGCAGCCAGTGCTTATCATAGAATTCCTGTTGCTCTGGGGTCAGTCCATTCTGGTGATAGGAATTATCTGGCTCTACGACCGTACCAACAGACTTTGCACGGTAATAATCAAACTCCTGACGGAGCAAGTCAAAGTATGGTGGCTGCTCTAAGCCGTACATATCGTTGGTGATTGAGGTCACCTGATAAGCTGCAACTGTACCAAGGTCGATTGGCTCCTTGTGGTAGTTGCTCCAGATGAGAAGCGGAGTGCCGTGAACGCGTGGGTCTTTGGTATCTTCAGAGCCATAGCCCGTTGCGCTGTATACATTCATACCGTTGCCAATGGGGTTATAGTGGTCGCCCCACATGACCATGATGACAGGCTCATCGACCTTATCAAAATAGTCGGTCAGGGTGCCCCACATTTCATCGGTATCTCGCACACCGGTTGCGAAGTCCTCCAGACAGCCGCGGGTGTACTCAGTCACGCCCTCTGGTGCAGCAGTGATGCGGACACGCTCTGCATCGGAAAAGTTTTCCTTTGCATAGGCAAGGTGGTTCTCAATCGTGACTGCGTGCAGGAACAGCGGACCGTCCTGCTTGGTTTCATAGGCATCAATGATCTGACGCGCCATTTCCTGTTCGCTCACCAGTCCATTTTCCCAGTCAATTGGGCGCTTGCGTTCAGGATCTTCCATATCCTCAAGGCTGATAAAGTCATCAAAGCCAAGGTTTGCATAGGTACGCTCACGGTTCCAGAATTTTGCGTAATAACCATGAATTGCCTTGGTCTGGTAGCCCTGTGTTTTGCGGAATGCCGCGATGGAGGACGTGGGACCGTGAATATATTCTACATAAGGCTTACAGTTATTGGGAAGATATTCCATAGAGAAGCCAGTCAGGACTTCGCACTCTACGTCACAGGTGCCACCACCAAAGCGTGGAGAGAAGCATTTACCGAATGCCATTTCCTGACGGGTGCGCTGGATATTTGGTGTGATCGGCTGGTCAAAGGTAACGCCCGGCAGATCGGTTGGGTCCCAGAATGCCTCAGACTGGATATAAATAATGGTTGGGTTTTTTGGTGCAGCGCTGGGATTTTGTGCTGCAAGGCTACCTGCAAAATAAGGCTTGTCATTTGGGTTCTGTTTGATTTCCTCCAATACTTCCTCAATATGCTCGGCGCCATACTGGTTTGGTGCGTCGATCTGCATGACCTGTATGTTGGTAAAGAATGCAGTAATCAGACCATAGTTGCGGTAGTAACGATCCTGCATCCAAGCATCTGGGGAGATGTACAAAACGTTCTTGGTCACGTTCTCTTGCAGGAATACACCGAACACCATGAATAATACACCAGCGCATGGGATCAAGGTGCGTGCGAGCCAACGTTTCCAAGTGAATTTTGGGTTTGGGAGCAGGCAAGACAGCAACGTAAGCAGGGTCAGGATGATGGCAGAACCGACCATAGGACGAGAAATCCAGAGACCTGCTTTTCCAACGATATCAAATGCTTCGCTTGCTTGTGCCAGATCCCAAGGCAGGAAAGGCTCGCCGTGAATGGAGAGCTTATAATAACAAATAATTGCGGGAATACATAAAAAGATAGATGTACCAGCTACTGCAACCGGATGCCGATTGCTGAGACCAAGAATCAATAGATAAACAAGAATCAAAAAGACCCAGCCTGCAAACCAAGCAGCACGATGCCACCAAAAGCTTTCGACCCAGAAAAAACGATAGGTGAAAAGCTGGTCTTCAATTTGAATCCAAGTTGCACAAAATGTAATCAGTGCCGCGGCGAGCGGGACAAACAGCCAGCTGACCCAACTTGGGAATTTGCGCAGACGCTTGCGCACATCTTCTTGAACTGGTTCAGAAGATGGAGTTTGTGAATTTACAATGGTTTCCATAATATGTGGTTTATTCTCCTCCAATCAATGCGTTTAGATAATCTTTGTTATTATATCACACCATATCAGAGAATTTAACCCCAAATCCTAAAAAAACCTCAAAAAATAAAAAAACGCCTGCAATTTTTGCAGACGCTTTGCTTAGGGCGTATCTGAAAACAAAGAAATCGCCGAACTTTTCGCAATGGGTGTGTAGAAAAAGACCAGAATTTCGACTTTTCAGATATCCCTTGGAATAAAAAGTTTAATTCACTAGCACACCGCGGACGATATAGGCAATCCATTCGGCTAGATTGGTGGTATGATCGGACATACGCTCCAAGTATTTAGCAATCATTAAATAGTCCACATATTGCGGGATGTTTTCGGTGCTCCGCCATGAACTGGCATAGGGTATTGCGCATTTGTTCGGATGCACCATCCAGCGGGATGTAGATGCACTTTCTGCGGCAGGCGTTCTGTCGGCTGCGCGCAGAATATTGCTGCTATTGTAGAAAGAATGGTGTGTTTGTACAGGACTGTACCATAGAAGAAATGGTTGAATTTTGCTTGCAGTATGATCCGGTGGCAGCGATGGACAAAGAAGAGGCAAAAAAGCAGAAATGCGCTGTGTGATGGGGCGTATTTTTTATCAGAAACAGAAGAACCCATAAGTCCTGCGCATAGCCCGTGCGTTTTGGTGTCATGCTAAACGGACAAGGGAGGGATTTTGACTTGATTCGGATGGAGAATGTCTGTAAAATATATGAGAAAGGCAGTGTGCGTGCAGTGGATGATGTGACGTTATCCATTGCGCCGGGGAGTTATACAGCAATTTTGGGCGCGTCCGGTTCAGGGAAATCCACACTGATGCACCTTTTGGGGCTGTTAGATCGTCCCACGAGCGGGGAATACTGGCTGTGTGGTGAACGGACGACCAATTTATCTGCACGCGCAAGAGCGGAACTCAGCCGGGCACATATTGGATTTGTATTTCAAAATTTTAGTCTGGTTCCAGGGATGAGTGCGCTGGAAAATGCAGCACTGCCCCTTGCATTTCGTGGCGTGTCACGTGCGGAGCGCATTGATCGTGCGGCGGATGTACTATGCATGGTAGGACTCGGTGCACGTCTGCACCATACACCCAATATGCTTTCGGGCGGTCAGCAGCAGCGCGTTGCTATCGCGCGGGCATTGTGCACGAATCCAGATCTCATTTTGGCAGATGAACCCACAGGCAACCTAGACCCGCAGGCGGCGCATGAAATTCTGGAGCTATTTGACCGTCTGCATGCACAGGGACGTACGATTTTATGGATCACGCATGACCAGCAAGCGGCACGTCGTGCACAAAAACGAATTTTGATGCAGCAGGGAAAACTACGCAGAAAAGAGGAGAACGACCTATGAATCGAAGAGATAAACATAATTATTATCTGGATATGGCAGATGTTGCACGGGAGCGTGGTACGTGTTTACGGCGCAATTATGGTGCGGTGATCGTAAAAAACGATGTGATCGTATCGACGGGCTATGTGGGTGCGCCGCGCGGACGCGCAAACTGTATCGACCTTGGCACATGCATCCGACAGAAGATGCAGATTCCACGCGGGGAACGCTATGAGTTTTGCCGCTCAGTGCATGCAGAGGCAAATGCGATCATTCACGCATCCCGCGAGCAGATGCTGGGCGCGACACTCTATCTTGTAGGGCGAGAAGCGGCAACCGGAGAACTTATTCCAGACGCGAACTCGTGTACCATGTGCAAGCGCATGATCATCAATGCAGGCATTGCACACGTCATCATTCGGCGGGATATGGATACATATGAAACGATCGATGTACAAGAATGGGTGGACTACGATGAACTGCTTGCAGGAGAAATGGGGTATTAAGTCATGATGATTGCAAGTGGTTTGGTGATTATTGCCGTCAATCTCTTGGTGCTCGGCATGATCTGGCTGGTTTGGCATTTTCTCTTCAGCCGTGGACCCACAACAGCCGCGCGTCTGCGCAGGCTCGTGGTTTGGGATCGCATTGCGACCAGCGATGGTATTCCATGCGGCGGTGATTTGGGCGCGGCGGCAGCACTTCTGCGTGCACTCGAACAGGGCGGCGGTGCGCAAGATTTGGTACGCGCGCATATGGTGCGCTGGCTGCAAATGGGTGCGATCTGCGTAGGGCAGGCAGGCAAGAAAAAACTGCGCTCGTTTGGCGATGAGACGCAAGCGGAGTTATCTTTTTCGGAAGAATACTGCAAAATTGAGGGCGCAGCGGGACTGCTGTATCAGCAGATCTCTGGCTGGATGTCTGAGGATGGCACATTGCAGCGCAGTGAACTTTATCAGGCGGCGCGGCAGGACGCGGAGGCAGTAAATAATATTTTGCGTCAGATGCTGCAAGAGGGGCAGCGCAGCCTACGAGAGATGGGCGGTGCGGCGATCGAGAGCAAGAAAGCAAAGTTTGGCTTTTCAGACGAGGCACGCGAAATTTACACCACAAAGGGTATCCGCCTCGCACGGGAAACGACGGCATATGCAAAGTTCGTGCGTGAAAATACTGTGCCGGAAACCCCAATGGCAGCGGTGGCAGGTGGAATTTCGCCAGATGGCATGGTATGTGTGCTCGCAGACGCGATTTATAACGGAATGCAGGCAGGAAAGCAAGTTTGCCGTTGACAGTATCTGCCCCCCGTGCTACAATAAAACCGCAAGGGAGCTTTTAGAAGAGCTGAGAGGGAAACTGTGCGTTTCCGACCTTACCTGATTTGGATCATGCCAACGTAGGGAAGCAACCGCGGTTTTACGCGCTTTCTGTGCGGAAAACCTGCATAGAAATCGAATACCGAAAGAGGATATCCTATGTGGGGTATCCTCTTTTTTTATGATGTTTTGAAGGAGCAAGAACTATGAAGAACGTATTGACAATTGCAGGATCGGACTGCTCAGGTGGTGCAGGCATACAGGCAGACCTCAAAACCATGTCCGCGCATGGCGTGTTTGGAATGAGTGTCATTGTGTCTGTTGTTGCAGAGAATACTGCACGTGTGATCTCAATTGAAGACGTATCCCCTAAAATGATCGAAGACCAGATGGATGCCGTATTTGAGGATATTTTCCCAGATGCCGTTAAGGTAGGTATGCTGTCTACACCAGAATGCATGAAGGCAGTGGCACGCAAATTACGCCAGTACAAGCCGGAGCATATCGTGATTGATCCGGTGATGTATGCAAAGAATGGCTGTCCGCTGATGAATCCAGATGCGGTTGGTGCACTTACCCAGCATGTATTGCCGCTTGCAACCGTGCTGACCCCGAATATCCCAGAGGCAGAGTGTATTGCAAAGATGGAGATTCACAATGTAGCGGACATGGAAGAGGCAGCACGCCGCATTTATGCGATGGGCTGCAAGAATGTTCTGATCAAGGGTGGTCATGGCATTGGGAATGCGCTGGATGTGCTGTTTGATGGCGAAAAGTTCTATCAGTTTGAAACTGCACGCATTGATACCAAGAATACACACGGAACAGGCTGTACGCTGTCTTCTGCGATTGCTTCCAACCTTGCGCTGGGACATGCAACAGAGGAAGCTGTCCGCTTAGGAAAGGACTATGTAACAGAGGGCATTCGTCATTCGCTTGCGATCGGCAAGGGCTGCGGACCGCTCAATCACTTCCACGCATTTTTCTCGGAGGGGTCCGTATGAGTCACACAAATCGAACAAGAAAGCTGGCACTTGCTGGACTGTTGACTGCGGTGGCAGTCGTAGGCGGTATGTTCTCCATTCCGCTGGGTGCGGCGAAGTGCTCGCCGGTGCAGCATATGGTAAACGTGATCGCGGCGGTTTTACTAGGACCGGGCTATGCAGTTGGCTCCGCGTTTACGGCATCCCTCATCCGCAATCTGATCGGAACAGGCAGTCTGCTTGCGTTCCCCGGCTCTATGGTCGGTGCGCTTCTTGCGGGCTTTTTATACAGTAAGACACACCATTTGGCAGGTGCTTTTGTAGGCGAAGTGGTTGGCACTGGTATTTTGGGCGCGATGCTGTCCTATCCAGTCGCAACGCTCTTAATGGGAAAGCCTGCGGCGCTGTTTGCTTTTGTTCCGGCGTTTCTGATTAACACCATAGCAGGTGCGACGGTAGCGGTTTTGGTTGTCTGTGCGCTTGCACGTACCAATGTTCTGAACAATCTGCGTTCGGGTCTGCGCTGAAAGGAGATTTTACATGAAATTTGAAAAAGAAATGCTCACCCTGTATGCAGTGACCGATCAGACTTGGCTGAATGGTCGCACACTGGCAGAAGTCGTAGAACAGGTCATTCGCGGCGGCGTGACAATGGTACAGATGCGCGAAAAAGGACAGAGTGAAGAAGAAATGATGCAGACCGCACGCGAAGTGCAGGCGGTTTGCCGTGAATACAATGTACCGTTTATCATAAATGATTCCATCGAGCTTGCGCGTAAGCTGGGCGCAGATGGTGTGCATCTGGGACAAAGTGATGTGCCAGAAGGGGACGTGCGCAAGATGACAGAAGGGCTGATCCTCGGCATGTCAGCAAATACTGTGGAATCTGCACAGTGTGCAGCGGCAAAGGGCGCGGATTATCTGGGTGTTGGTGCGGTATTTGGCACGACAACCAAGCACGATGCAAGGCATCTTTCGCCCGAAAAACTGCGCGAGATCACAAGCGCAGTAGACATCCCAGTGGTGGCGATTGGAGGTATCAATCAGGACAATATTTTGGAGCTATCTGGATGCGGCATGGAGGGTGCAGCTGTGGTATCTGCCCTCTTTGCACAGAAAGACCCCGAACAGGCGGCGCGGGAGATGCGAGAAAAAGCCGAACAGATGAAATAAACAGGAGGAAAGACACCATGAAAACAAGCGAGCGTTTGCTGGAAAGCACCAAAGAGTTATGGCAGGCATACTATGATCACCCGTTTGTGCTGGGCATACAAAATGGCGACTTAGACAAGGACAAATTCCGTTTTTATAACATTCAGGATTACTTATACCTGCTCGGCTATGCAAAGGTCTTTGCCATTGGCATGACCAAAACCAATGACCCGGAAGTAATGCACGTCTTTGCCAAGTATATCGCGCAGATCATGGACGGCGAAATGAATATCCACAAGGGCTATATGCGTACACTGGATATCTCAAAAGAGGAATTGCGCAAGACCAAGCCTACGCTTGCTTGCCGTTCGTACACCTCCTATATGATTGCATGCGCACAGAATGGCGGCGCGATTCATGCGCTGACTGCAATTTTGGCATGTGCTTTAAGCTATGAGCACATTGCAAAGGAAATGCTGCGCCGGAATCCGAAGGCGATGGAGCATCCATTCTATGGCGATTGGGTAAAGATGTATGCGACAGAGGAGTACACCAAGGAAAACATTATGCTGTGTGATCTGATCGACCGTATGACTGCATCCTATACCGAAGCGCAGCTCGATGAAATTCAAGATATCTTCTACGCTTGCGCACGGTATGAAAAGGGATTCTGGGATATGGCATGGAAGATGGAAGCTTGATATGCTGGAATTTCGTAATGTAACTTTTCAGTATGATGTGGAAGATTTTAACATCATTGATGATCTATCTTTCCATGCAGCACCAGGGGAATTTGTCTCCATTATTGGTGCTTCTGGATGTGGGAAGTCGACCATTTTTCGGCTGGTCAATCAGTTGTTGCCCATGAAATCGGGTGAAATTCTGGTAAATGGGCACAGCATAGCCGGACAAAAAAGCTACTGCGGATATATGCCCCAGCGGGATTTGCTGCTTCCGTGGCGTACCGTCGGGGAAAATCTGCGGCTGCCGATGGAAATTCGCGGTGGGATTACCAAAGACAAGATGAACGAGCGGGTGCAGACAGCGCTCAGTCATGTGGGGCTTGCGGGGTGTGAAAATAAGTCTCCAAGTGAGCTTTCAGGCGGCATGCGTCAGCGTGCGGCATTTGCACGCACGGTGCTGACGGATTCACAGCTTTTGCTGCTGGACGAACCATTTTCTGCACTCGATTTTCTGACCCGCATTTCTATGCAGGAGTGGCTCTTGGGACAGTGGGACGCAGACCGCCCGACCATTCTGTTTATCACGCATGACGTGGAGGAAGCACTGTTTCTGTCTGGACGTGTGCTTGTGGTGGAGGAGACACCCATCCGCAAGCTTACCTCCATCGAAGTACCAGCAGGCTATCCGCGCACGCGGGCATGTCTTGCAAATCCCAAAATGATTGCCCTGCGGGAACAACTCATTGATCTGCTGCGCAAGGAGGGACAGGCATGAAGCAAAGCTGTAAAAATAGTTTGCCCTCCCTGATTTTGGTGTTTATCCTGCTTTTTGGTTGGCAGCTTGGCGCGATGCAGATGAATGCAGCATATATCTTGCCATCCCCCATCCAAATTTTACAGCGGCTTTGGGAACTGCGTGTGCCACTGTTTACGGCGCATTTGCCTGCAACTATGCTGGTCACGGGCATAGGACTTGCGATCTCCATTGTGTTTGGTTTGGCACTTGCCGTGCTGATGGATGCAAAACCAGGGGTACAACGTGCAATTTACCCGATCGTGATTGCATCGCAGACCATTCCGACAACGGCACTGGCACCGCTGTTTGTACTGTGGTTTGGTTACAGCATTTGGAGCAAGGTGCTTGTTACAGTGCTGATTACTTTTTTTCCCATTACGATCACTGTTTATGATGGATTGCAGTCGGTCAAGGTGGAAATGATTGAACTGTTAACAACATTTGGCGCAAACAAGCGAGATATTTTCTTCAAACTCAAACTGCCTGCGACCTTGCCTTACTTTTTTTCCGCACTCAAAATGGCGATTCCTATGTCTATTATTGGTGCTGCAATCGGTGAATGGCTGGGTGCACAGAGCGGTTTGGGATATTTTAGCCGACGGATGCTGACACAACTGGATGGCGCAGGCGTATTTGCGCCCATCGTACTACTGTCGGTCATTGCAATGCTTATTGTAGGAATGATTTCCGTGATTGAAAAGAAAGTGATTCGCTGGCGTGGAGATTTATGATCTCTAAGTAAAAGGAGAAAAATGATGAAGTTGAAACAATTTTTAGCGTTTACATTAACAGGTATGATGCTGACATTGACCGCGTGCGGCGGCGCGGGCGATCAAACGGCCAAGGGTGGTAAGGATGGTCTGCGTGATGTTACAGTCGTGCTGGATTGGTATCCGAACGCGATCCATGCCTTTATCTATAACGCGATCGAAAAGGGATACTATGCAGAGGAAGGGCTCAATATCAATGTACAGTTCCCCGCAAATGAAAACGATGCGTTATCTCTGGTTGCAGCTGGGCAAGCGGATGTGGGAATCTACTATCCGCAGTATATTATCAAGGCACGTGCAGACCAGAATATTCCAGTGAAGGGCATTGGTGCAGTGGTACAGTCCCCACTGAGTGTTGTGACTTCTCTTGCAGAAAAAAATATCAAAACCCCGGCGGATATGGTTGGAAAGAATATTGGGTATGGCGGTACAGAGCTTGGCGAAGCGCTCATCCGAACCATTATGAAGAATGTGGGGGCAGACAGCTCAGATATCAAACTTACAAATGTGGGATTTGACCTGATGAGCTCCATGACAACAGGCAATGTGGATGCAACGATCGGCTGTATGATCAACCACGAGATCCCACAGCTAATAGAAGAAGGATTTGATCTCAACTATTTCCCCATGTATGATTATGGCGTACCAGAGGATTATGAAATGGTTTTCCTCGCAAATGACAAGACCATTGCGCAGGATGCGGATATGCTGAAAGGATTTTTGCGCGCAAGCAAGAAGGGATTTGCGGATATGAAAAATGATCCGGAAGGTTCACTGGAGTTATTGCTCAGCAAGCAGAATGCAGATAATTTCCCGCTTTCTAAGATGGTTGAAAAGCAGTCCATGGATGTGCTGCTGCCTGCAATGGAGACTGAAGATGCACCGTTCCTCAGTCAGACCGAAGAAGTATGGCAGACAGATATTGACTGGCTTATCGAAAATGGACTCATTGACAATAAACTGAAAGTTTCCGATGTTATGGTTGATCTAGGTGTTTGATTTGCGTGCTGTAAATGTCATCTGCGGCGCTTTGCGAAAATTTCGCGCCATAAATTCGTTGTGAATCC
>JAHHRJ010000062.1 GCA_020025885.1 Butyricicoccus sp.
ATGCCGTTCCCTGTAGAAAAAGACAAATTTTCGATTTTTCAAACAGCCCCTAATAGACTGCCAAACAGACTCAACAGTCTATCTAGAGGAATTGGATTCCTCTGATACCCCCGGTTTCGCGCCCGACAGCGCGGGTCAATGGCAAAATTCAAGGCGCATGTCCTTGGATTTTGAAAATTTAGGGTCACTTCGCTCCAAAATAAAACGAAGAAAAATTTTTTGATAAGTGACAAATTGAAAGGCTGTTCTGGGTGAACATTCACCTGGAACAGCCTTTTATTTTCAATTATGCGAGTAGTTTTACAAGCACGGCTTTCTGTGCGTGCAGGCGGTTTTCTGCTTGTTCGAAAATTTCATCCGCATGTGCTTCGAACACTTCTTCCGTAATCTCCTGACCGCGGTATGCAGGCAGACAGTGCAGCACCATCGCGCCTTCATGTGCGGCTGCCATTAGCGTATCATTTACCTGATAGCCCTCAAATACCTTTGCACGTGCTTCCTTTTCGCTTTCCTGTCCCATAGATGCCCAAGTATCCGTGTAGACAACGTCGGCATCCTGAACCGCTTCCATAGGGTTTGTGGTCAGCATAAAATTTGGATTGCCCTTGGCAAATTCCAGCACACCCGTATTTGGCTGGTAGCCCTCTGGACATGCAACAGAAATTTTCATGCCGGTTTTCAGACCGCCCACAATCAAGGAGTTTGTCATGTTGTTGCCGTCCCCGACATAGGCGAGTTTGATGCCTTCCAGTGATGCATACTTTTCACGGATGGTCATAAGGTCAGTAAGCACCTGACAAGGGTGGGCAAAATCAGTCAGTCCGTTGATGATCGGGATGGAACCATATTTTGCAAGGTCTTCCACCTCCTGCTGCGCAAAGGTACGAATCATAATACCATCGAGATAGCGAGAGAGTACACGTGCAGTATCCTGCACCGGCTCGCCGCGTCCGATTTGCAGATCACGGGAGGACAGGAAGAGTGCCTGACCGCCCAGCTGATACATACCAGTCTCAAAGGAGACGCGAGTACGCGTAGAGGATTTTTGGAAGATCATACCCAGAGACTTTCCTGCAAGTAGGGGATGCGGGATATGGTTCTTTTTTTCATACTTCAGCTGGTCTGCAAGATCCAGAATGGAAATGATTTCCTCGGAAGAGAGGTCAAGCAGTTTCAGTAAATGTTTCATGGGAAAAATCCTTTCTATCAGCTGCAAAATACAGGCTTCATAATGGCGAGTGCTTCATCCAGTTCCTCGTAGGTAATGGTGAGTGGAGGCAGGAGACGAATTGCATTTTGTCCGGCGGTCAGTACGAGGACACCTTGTTCGATCAGTTTGCTGGCGAGTGCGCTATGCTGTCCCGCGGGAACGATGATGCCAAGCATGAGACCAGCGCCGCGGACACCCTCGATCAGTGGGGAGTCAAACGCTAGAATCTTCTCTTTGAGATACGCACCCTTTTCGCGCACTTCGGAGAGAAAGGCGGTATTATTGATAATGGACAGAACGGCATTTGCAGCGGCACAGACCATCGGTGATCCGCCGAAGGTGGTGGCATGCGTTCCGGCAGTCAGTACATCACAGCAGGACTTCGACGCCATGACAGCGCCAATGGGCACACCGCCGCCCAGACCCTTTGCCATGGTGACAATATCTGGCTGGATATCGTACTGTTGGAAGCAAAAGAGGGAGCCCGTGCGCCCAATTCCCGTTTGCACTTCGTCGATGATTAAGAGCAAATCTTTTTCGCGGCACAAAGATTCAACCACTTTGACAAATGCGGGATTTTGCGGCAGTACACCGCCTTCGCCTTGAATCAGTTCCATCATAATGGCGCATGTACGATCATCGACTTTGGATTTGAGGTCATCAAGGTCACCTGCTATGGCATAGTCAAAGCCTTCTGTAAAGGGGAAAAAGTGATTGTGGAAGCGGGTCTGTCCTGTGGCTTTCAGTGTGGTAATGGTACGCCCATGGAAGGAGTTGCAGAGGGTAATGATTTTATGCCGCCCTGCACCATATTTATCAAAAGAGTATTTGCGGGCGAGTTTGATTGCGCCTTCGTTGGACTCTGCACCAGAGTTTGCAAAAAAGACTTTGCCCATCTGAGTGGCAGTGACGAGCGTTTTTGCAGTCTGCACCATAGGGGCAGTCATAAACAGGTTGGAAACGTGCATCAGCTGCTGCACCTGCTCGGTGATTGCCTGTGTGAGTACTGGGTGGTCATAGCCCAGACAGCTCACGCCGATACCAGATGTCAAGTCAACATATCGCTTGCCAGTGATATCCCAGAGTACAGAACCCTTGCCATGGTCCAGTGCGATTGGGAATCTGCCATAGGTCTGCATGACATACAGTTCTTCTTGGGCTTTTAATTCCTCATAAGTCATAGTAAATTCCTCACAATATTAGACAAACATGGTGCCAACACCAGCATCACTCAAAAGTTCAATTAAGATAGAGTGTTTCACACGTCCATCCTGAATGTTGGCACGTTCTACGCCTTTTCGAATCGCCTCCACACAGCAATCCACTTTAGGGATCATGCCGCTGGAGATTACGCCCTCTTTGATGAGTGCAGGGACTTCGGATACTTTCAAGCGGGTCAGTAAGGTGCTCTCATCCTTGGGATCACGGAGCAGACCACGTACATCAGTCAGCAGAATGAGCTTCTTTGCGCCAAGCGCAATGGCGAGCTTGGCGGCGGCAGTATCTGCATTGATGTTGTAGTTGGTGTCCTCGTCAATGCCCTGTGCAACGGTGGAGACAACGGGGATATACCCACGGTTCAATACGTCTATCACAGGCTGCGGATTTACAGAAACAATATCGCCAACATAGCCATAGTCAGTGTTTTGTTCGTCGGTCAGACGCTTAGCACAGAACAGACCGCCGTCCATGCCGCCGAGACCAATGCCCTGACCGCCTGCATGTTGGAGCAGGGTCACAAGATCTTTATTGACTTTGCCGCACAGGATCATTTGCACGATATCCATGGTCTCGCGGTCGGTGTAGCGCAAGCCGTTGACAAAGCGGGATTCCTTACCGATTTTTTTCAGCATGTCGGAAATTTCAGGACCGCCGCCGTGTACGACAACGACACGTACACCGACAAGGGACAGCAGGACGATATCATGGATCACGGCATCTTTTAATTCTTCGTTGATCATGGCATTGCCGCCATATTTCACAACAACAGTTTGTCCGTAGTATTCCTGAATGTAGGGGAGTGCCTCAACCAGAACGCTGGCGTTGGCAGCTGGATCAAATGTACGCATAAGTATGCTCCTTAGGTGCGGTAATCTCCATTGATCTTTACATAGTCATAGGTGAGGTCACAACCCCATGCGGTGACGGAAAACGCACCGTCATGCAGGTGAATTTCAATCGTGACTTCGTTTTTGGATAGAATTTCTTTGGCAAGCGTTTCGTCAAAGTCCAAAGCACGTCCTGCCTTGCAGACAGCAACACTTCCAGCGCATGAAGAAAATGCGACATCAACGGTTTCGGGGTCAAATGTTTCGCCAGAATAACCCATCGCACACAGGATGCGTCCCCAGTTGGCATCGGCACCAAACATGGCAGCTTTCACAAGAGAAGATTTGCAGACGGCTTTGGCAAGCCCTTCGGCGGTGTCTTCATCGTGTGCACCATGAACAGTACAAGTCATCAGACGGGAAGCACCTTCACCATCCGCGGCAATCTTCCTCGCAAGTGTGATGCAGACGGCTTCTAACGCTTCATAGAACGCAGCAGCAGATGCAGTATCTGTAATGGTTTCATTCGCTGCAAGACCATTTGCCAAGATACAACAGGTGTCATTTGTGGAAGTATCACCATCGACAGAAACACGGTTAAAAGATTTCTGCACGGCTTTGCACAGGAGTTGCTGTAATAGATCACCATCAATGGCGCAATCCGTTGTGAGGAAGCAAAGCATCGTTCCCATGTTGGGGTGGATCATGCCAGAGCCTTTGCAGATGCCGCCCAAGTGACAGGTTTTTCCGTCCACTGTAAAACAAACCGCCACAGATTTTTCTGTGGTATCAGTAGTCATAATTGCAGTTGCAGCGGCATCAGAACCATCAGGAGAAAGCGTCAGCATATGCAGGTTTGCTTCAATGCATTCAATGTTGAGCCGCTGACCGATGACACCCGTGGAACATACGATGATATCATTTTCAGGCAGATTTAAGAGCTTTGCACATGCGGCGGCTTCTCGGTTGGCGTTCTCCAGTCCATCGGAGGCACACGCGTTGGCGTTGCCGGAATTGACGATCACAGCCTGTGCACGCTGGTTGGTCAGGTGTTTGCGTGTGACCTGAATGGGAGCTGCCTGCACACGGTTTTTGGTATAGACAGCGGCAGCGGTGCAGGGTACTTCAGAATAAATCACCGCAGTATCATTTTTCTGAGAAGATTCTTTGATGCCGCAGCGCGTTGCGCCAGCGGAAAAGCCTTGTGCGGCAGTTACGCCGCCTGAAATGATTTCATACATGGGTAGGGATTCTCCTTTTTATGGGATAAGTCCGGTGGTTTCCTCCAGACCGAGCATAAGGTTCATATTTTGGACAGCAGCACCAGATGCACCTTTTCCAAGATTATCGAAAAGGGCGGTGACGATGGTTTGTGAGTCGTGTCCGTTTACATAGAGGGTCAGTCCATCGCGCCCTGCAAAGGTGTTGGCAGAGATTGTAGGCGTGTCTGCACCAAAGGGTGCGACGGAAACCAAGGACTGATTTGTATAGTGGGCAGAAAGTGTCTCCCAAACTGTCTGTGCGCTGAGATTGGGAAGTGTTACAGTTGTTGCCATGCCTTTGTAGTAGTCAGCTACAATAGGGCAGAAAACAGGGGGCTGTGTCAGTCCGCAGATGGTCTGCATTTCGGGGAGGTGCTTGTGTTGTAAGTTCAGTCCATAGATACGTGGAGCATAGAAATCAGAACTTTTTTCTTGCGCTTCATAATCCGCAATCATTTTCTTGCCACCGCCAGAATAACCCGTGAGGGAAAAGCAGGTGAGCGGTATCTCTTTGGAAATTAGCCCGCTCGCGGTCAATGGATACACAGAGGCAATAAAGCCAGTCGCATGACAGCCGGGGTTTGCAACACGCATAGATTGCTGGATGGCTGTGCGGTGTGCGGCTGAAAGCTCAGGGAAGCCATATGCCCAGCCAAGTGCAGTACGGTGTGCAGTGGATGCGTCAATGACACGGGTGTTTGGGTTCTCAATCAGAGAGACAGCTTCCCGTGCAGCGGCATCCGGCAGACATAAGAAAACGATATCGGCGGCGTTGAGAAAACGTTGGCGCTCGGCAGAATCCTTGCGCTTGTCTTCGTCAATGAGCACAAGCTCCAAGTCATCACGTGCACCAAGACGTTCGTAGATCTGTAAGCCAGTTGTACCTTCTTTGCCATCAATATAAATCTTGGGGCGCATTATGATTCGCCTTTCTGTGCGCTGAGGAACGTTTGAATTGCCTGAATCTGGCGAGATACTTCATCCGGTGCAGGACCACCTAAGGAGCGGCGCTCACGGACACAAGTTCCAAGGTCGATCGCATGATAGATATCTTCTTCAAAGATCGGAGAAACCGTCTTATACGCATCGAGTGTCAAAGTATCAAGTGTCTTGCCTTGCTCAATACAGTAATGTACGAGTGTGCCAGTTGCCTTGTAAGCGTCACGGAAGGGAACGCCCTTTTTGGTCAGATAGTCGGCACAGTCCGTTGCGTTGATAAAACCACGCTTTGCCGCATTCTCCATGTTCTTTTTCAAAACGGTCATGGTCTGGAACATTGGTGCAATGACTTTGAGACAATTTTTTACGGTGTCGATGGCATCAAAAGTAGCTTCTTTATCCTCCTGCATATCCTTGTTATATGCGAGCGGGATCGCCTTCATAAAGGTTAGGAGTGTGGTCAGGGAGCCATAAACACGACCGGTCTTGCCGCGGATCAGCTCACAGATATCAGGGTTCTTTTTCTGTGGCATGATCGAAGAACCAGTGGAATATGCATCGTCAAGCTCGATGAACTTAAACTCCCAAGAGCACCATGAAACAACTTCTTCTGAGAGGCGGGATAGGTGCATCATCAAAATGGAGAGGTCAGAGCAAAGCTCAATGCAGTAATCACGGTCGGATACGCCATCAAGTGAGTTATCCATAACCGTAGAGAAGTCCAGAAGCTCTGCAACAAGGGTGCGGTCAATGGGATACGTTGTGCCTGCAAGTGCGCCAGAGCCAAGCGGCAGCGCATCCATACCTGCAAGACAATCATCCAGACGGCGCACATCACGCTTGAGCATGTTTGCATATGCCATCAGGTGATGTGCGAAGGTGATAGGCTGTGCACGCTGCAAATGGGTGTAGCCAGGCATAACCGATTCGCGGTGCTGTTCTGCCACATCACAGAGCACTTCCATAAAGTGCAGGACCAGTGTACGGATTTCGTGGATCTCACGGCGTACATACAGGCGCATATCCAGTGCGACCTGATCGTTGCGGGAGCGCGCGGTATGCAGTCGCTTGCCTGCGTCTCCAATGCGCTCGGTCAACAGCTGCTCATTTGCCATGTGGATATCTTCATAGAGCGCAGGGGAAAACTCGATTTTACCAGCTTGGATATCAACAAGCAGTCCTTGCAGTCCCTCGATAATCTTGGAAGCATCTTCCTGTGGGATAATGCCTTGACGCCCTAACATCGTTGCATGGGCGATCGAACCTTGGATATCCTCTGCATACATACGGCAGTCAAACATGACAGATGAGTTGAAGTCGTTCACAACGGCATCAGTTTCCTTTTGGAAGCGTCCTGCCCACATTTTAGCCATAATAAAAAGTCCTCATTTCTAAATCAATTTTATAGGATTATAGTACAAAAAATGCACGGGGCAAGTCGTCCTGCCCCATGCCAGATGGTTAAAATTATTCAACAGAGGGGAAGCCAGTGCCAGTCTTGTCTTTGAGTGCCAGATCATGCATTGCACGCACTTTGAGCGGCAGACCAAACAGGTTGATAAATCCAGCAGAATCTGCCTGATCGTAGGAGTCATCCTCACCAAAGGTTGCGATATCTTCTGAATACAGAGAATAGGGAGATGTGACAGAAGCAGGCATGATATTGCCCTTATACAGTTTGAGCTTGACATCACCTGTGACTGTTTGCTGGGTCTCGGTGACAAAAGCACTCATCGCCTTGCGCAGTGGGGTGTACCACTGACCGTTGTATACAAGGTCTGCAAAATGGAGTGCAAGCTGCTGCTTGTAATGCTGGGTTTCCTTGTCGAGGGTGATCTCTTCGAGCTTCTGATGTGCAGCGTACAGGATCGCACCGCCTGGGGTCTCATATACACCTCTGGACTTCATGCCAACCAGACGGTTTTCTACGATATCCAGAATGCCACAGCCATTTTCGCCGCCCAGCTTGTTAAGCAGTTCAATGAGTGCAACGGAGTCCATCGTCTCACCGTTGACAGCAGTTGGCACGCCCTTTTCAAAGTGAATGGTCACATAGGTTGGAACATCTGGTGCCTGCTCTGGAGATACGCCAAGTTCGAGGAAGCCGGGCTTGTTGATCGGTGCTTCGTTTGCAGGATTTTCCAGATCCAGACCTTCATGGGACAGATGCCACAGATTCTTGTCCTTGGAGTAGTTGGTTTCCTTGTTGATCTTCAGCGGAATATGATGTTTTTCAGCATACTCGATTTCCTTTTCGCGGCTGTTGAGTTCCCAGAACCGCCAAGGTGCAATGACATCCATATGCGGTGCAAATGCCTTGATCGCAAGCTCGAATCTTACCTGATCGTTGCCCTTACCAGTGCAGCCGTGGCAGATTGCGTCTGCACCTTCCTTGAGTGCGATCTCAACAATGCGCTTTGCGATAATAGGTCTTGCAAAGGAGGTGCCCAGCAGATACTGCTCATAGGTCGCGCCTGCCTGCATGGTCGGAATGATAAAGTCATCTACAAATTCCTTGGTCAGATCCTCGATGTACAGCTTGGAAGCGCCAGTTTTGAGTGCTTTTTCTTCCAGTCCGTCAAGCTCTGTACCCTGACCCACATTGCCGGAAACCGCGATGACTTCACAGCCATAATGCTCTTTGAGCCATGGGATGAGAACGGAAGTGTCAAGACCGCCGGAGTATGCCAAAACGACTTTGTTATATTTCTTTTCCATCTGAAAATCTTCTCCAGAACCAGTTGGTTTTTTAAGATGGTATTATTATACACCCACTTGTTTGAGAACACAAGGAAAATTTTATAAATATTTTCTATAATGAATAAAAATACAAACTGCGCATGACAGAAGCGATAAAACAGAGGGCAGATTTTTGCTAAAAACAGAACAAATTACTTGCTATTTTGATGCCATAGAGCTAAAATAGCATTATATCTGATTGGACTGGCGTTCACTGCATGGACGCCTCTTTCATAAACAAGGGGATAGAAACTTATGATTCATGACAAGAATTTGACCATGCTCACGGACTTTTATGAGTTTACAATGGCAAACGGCTATTTGGAAAAGGGCATGGGTGACCGCCGCGCGTATTTTGATATGTTTTTCCGCCGTGTACCAGATGGAGGCGGTTATGCAGTCATGGCTGGCGTAGAACAGCTTGTGCATTACTTTGAAAATCTGCATTTTACAGAAGATGATATCAGCTATCTGCGTGGACGCGGCTGCTTTAGTGAGAAGTTTTTAGAATATCTGGCAAACTTTAAGTTTGAATGCGATGTATGGGCAGTTCCGGAAGGTACACCGATTTTCCCAGGCGAGCCGATTGTCACAGTGGCAGGTCCTATGGTGCAGGCACAATTCGTGGAAACCATGATCTTGCTGACGATCAACCACCAGACCTTGATCGCAACCAAGGCGAGCCGCATTACACGCGCGGCAAAGGGGCGCACCGTGCTGGAGTTTGGCTCTCGTCGTGCGCAGGGCTATGATGGTGCGGTATATGGTGCGCGTGCGGCATATATTGGAGGCTGTCAGGGTACGGCTTGCGTGCTGGCTGACCGTGACTACCACATTCCGGCAGGTGGCACCATGGCGCATTCTTGGGTGCAGATGTTTGATACCGAGTATGAGGCGTTTCGTGCCTATGCGGAAATCTATCCAGATAACTGCGTATTCTTGGTCGATACCTATAATGTACTCAAATCTGGTGTGCCCAATGCCATCCGCGTTGCAAACGAAGTGCTGGCACCGATGGGCATTCGTCCAAAGGGCATCCGCTTGGATTCAGGCGATATTGCATACCTGTCCATTAAGGCACGTGAGATGCTCGATGAGGCAGGATACTCTGATATGCAGATTATGGCATCCAACTCGCTCGATGAATATTTGGTGCGTGATTTGATTGGTCAGGGTGCACAGATTGACTCCTTTGGTATTGGTGAGCGCCTTATCACTTCAAAGTCTGAGCCAGTATTTGGCGGTGTATATAAACTCGTTGCTGTGGAAAACGAACAGCATGAGATCATTCCGAAAATTAAGGTTTCGGAGAATGTGGAAAAAATTACAACACCGCATTTTAAGAAGCCCTATCGTTTCTTTGATAAGCTGACTGGAAAGGCGCTCGGTGATGTACTGACCCTGCATGATGAGGTCATCAACGAAGATCAGCCGTATATGCTGTTCCACCCAATTCATACATGGAAGAAAAAGATTGTTACAGATTATGTGGTCAAGCCATTGCAGGTACAGCTCTTTGATAAGGGTACTCGCGTATATGACTGTCCGCCAATTGAGGAAGTACGGCAGTATTGCAGTGAACAGATTGACACACTTTGGGAGCAGATTCGCCGTTTTGAAAATCCGCAGACGTACTATGTGGACTATTCAGAAAAACTTTGGCGTGTGAAAAACGAACTGCTCGAAGCGGTACAGTAATAAAAAAACTGGCAGACGTATTTGCGTCTGCCAGTTTTTTTAACGATGTATAGAACTTACTTCTGTTAGTTAAATCCCTGCTGGTCACATGCTAAGGAAACAAGGTAAAAAGAGGACTGAATTCAGTCCTCTTCAGCGTGTCAAAAAAGTCACTGCACCCTTTTTATTTTGGAGCGAAGCGACCT
>JAHHRJ010000063.1 GCA_020025885.1 Butyricicoccus sp.
ATTTTACCACATTTGGTATCATTCGTCACTTTTTACTTTTCAGAAACGCCCTAATCAGATACGCCTTGCTTTCTGGTACATAGACCTTCCTCCTACATCATTTTCCAATTTTATGGCAGGTTGTATTGGCAGTCTATTTACACATAATATAGCGCTTCTATTTTGGCTCTGTCTCATGGTGTATATTGTACTGACTTTTCACGGAGAAAAAATTTTAAATGCAAATCAGTAACTGCATAAAGACTCATTGAAAAAAGACGTGCTTAAGCACGTCTTTTTTCTAATTCCGACCAACCCAACCCATCGTTAATCCGGATATGCAAATGCAACTGGTCGGACTGTATTGGTAAGCGCTGCACAGGTATAGCCTGCAACTTTCAGTTCATTGAGTAGATATCCCATTGCACGCGCGGTATCTTCCGCGCTGTCATGCATCATTACGATTGGTGTATTTGCTGTTTTCTTAACTCCGGTCAGCACGGTCTGTGTGACCTCTGTAATGGTACGATCACCACTTTTTGCATCATTTGCAGATGCACTCCAATCATAGTACAGAAAACCGCGCCGGAGCATCTCTGCAATGATTGGCTGATAGGTCTGCTGCGAATACCGATTGATTGAACCGCCTGGAAAACGGAAAATGGTTGGATATACACCGCACGCCGCATGGATCGCTTCATATGCCTGATGGAAGTCCTCCAAAAAGGCATCCGGAGAGGCATAAACTTTCTTATAATCCCCAGAAAAGCTATGGATACCCACAGTATGTCCTTCGTCTACCATACGCTTGAGCACAGCTTCATTTCCTGTGATGTTCTTGCCCTCCACAAAAAAGGTTGCATGCTGTCCGCTTTTTTTCAGTGCATCTAAAATCTTTGGGGTATACTTCGAAGGTCCACCCTGGAAGGTCAGAAATACGGTTCCTCGCTTTGCTGTTTTCACCTCTGGAACCGGTGTAACTTTCATTTCCGGATACAGGGTTTGATAGGTCAATGGTTCTGCTGCCTCTGCTAGGGATGGATCTGGCATAACTGCGGCATAACGCTCAACCGTCTGTGTGAGTGTTTCATTTTGTTTTTTGAGATCTGCCAAAATGACTTCTGCGCGCACAGCACGATATACCATAAACGTACCATACCCAATCAGTCCAAGCAGCAAAACGAGTAAAATCACGCGTACCACATCCCCAAACTGCATACGGCGATGGCGATAGCGCGAACTATATCCAGAATAACGTCTATAACGCACAGTCTTTCTGCCTCCTTATCGAACAACTTGCCTTGATTACAAGTATCTGAAACGATTTATGGTTATTATATCATAAAGGTAGCCAGAATTTAAGTGAATACTGCAAATTTTATGCGTTGTCTGCAATTTTAGATAAAAAAGCTGTCCCAAATGGGACAGCTTTCAAAATGCTTACTTAAGGTTGAACCAAGCAGCATGACCCGGGTAGATTGCGATCTCGCCCAGCTCTTCCTCGATGCGGAGCAGCTGATTGTACTTCGCAACACGGTCGGTACGGGACGGTGCACCAGTCTTGATCTGACCAGCGTTCAGTGCAACTGCGATGTCAGCAATTGTGGTATCGTCAGTCTCGCCAGAACGGTGAGAAACAACAGCAGTGTAACCAGCGCGGTTAGCCATCTGGATAGCGTCCAGAGTCTCGGTCAGAGAGCCGATCTGGTTTACCTTGATCAGGATGGAGTTTGCAACGCCCATGTCGATGCCCTTCTTCAGGCGCTGAGTGTTGGTTACAAACAAGTCGTCACCAACCAGCTGGATCTTGTCGCCAAGAGCCTTGGTCAGCATATCCCAACCTTCCCAGTCTTCCTCAGCCATACCGTCTTCGAGGGAGATGATCGGGTACTTGTCAACGAAGCCCTTCCACATCTTAACCAGCTGCTGGCGAGTCATTTTCTTGCCAGACTTCGGCTGGATATAGCAATCTTCCTCTTCGTTCCACCACTCGGAAGAAGCAGCGTCGATTGCGATCATGAAGTCCTCGCCCGGCTTGTAGCCAGCTTCTTCAACAGCCTGAACGATAACCTTCAGAGCGTCCTCATCCTTCTTGAGGTTCGGTGCATAGCCACCCTCGTCGCCAACACCAGCAGCCGGAGTACCATTTTCCTTCAGAGTCTTCTTCAGGGTGTGGAATACCTCAGCGCAACGACGCAGAGCCTCACGGAAAGAAGGAGCAGAAACAGGCATGATCATGAATTCCTGAATCTCAACGTTGTTGGTTGCATGTGCGCCACCATTCAGGATGTTCATCATCGGAACCGGCAGAGTCTTTGCATTGCATCCGCCGATATAGTTGTACAGCGGCATGCCCAGAGCCTCAGCAGCAGCCTTTGCAACTGCCAGAGATACGCCCAGAATAGCGTTTGCGCCCAGCTTGGTCTTGTTCGGGGTGCCGTCCAGATCGATCATAGCCTTATCAATTGCCTGCTGATCCAGTGCGTTCATACCGATGATCTCTTCAGCGATCTCGCCGTTTACAGCATCAACAGCCTTCAGAACACCCTTGCCCAGATAACGGTCCTTATCGCCATCACGCAGCTCGCAAGCCTCGAAGATACCGGTGGAAGCACCAGACGGAACAGCTGCACGACCCATAAATGCGCCGGTATCAGCCTCTACATATACCTCAACCTCAACGGTCGGATTGCCACGGGAGTCCAGGATCTCGCGGCCGATTACGTCAACAATTTCGATGTAACCCTTCATAGTAAACACTCCTTAAAAATTTTGGTTGTATTCTAAAAATATACTACCCGATAATTATTTTACCAGCAGGCTGTGACCAGTCATCTCAGCCGGCTGTTCCAGACCCAGCAGATCCAGCATAGTTGGTGCGAGGTCTGCCAGAACGCCGCCATCAGCGAGCGCCTTTACGCCATCGCGTCCAACCAGAGCCAGCGGAACTGGGTTGGTGCTGTGTGCAGTAAACGGAGACTTGCCGTCTGCTTCCAGCATCTGGTCTGCATTGCCGTGGTCTGCGGTAATCAGTGCGCAGCCACCATGTGCCGTGATTGCATCCAGTACACGGCCAACACAGGTATCCACAGTTTCAACTGCCTTAACAGCTGCTGGGATTACGCCAGTATGACCAACCATATCGCAGTTTGCGAAGTTCAGGATGATGACATCATACTTGTCTGCATCAATGCGCTTTACAACCTCATCGGTTACCTCAACCGCGGACATTTCCGGCTTGAGGTCATAAGTTGCAACGGAAGGCGACTTGATGAGTGCACGCTCCTCGTTCTTGTACTCCATCTCAACGCCGCCGTTAAAGAAGAAGGTAACATGCGCATATTTCTCAGTCTCTGCAATACGCAGCTGAGTCAGACCCTTTTCTGCGATATATTCGCCAAATGTATTGGTCAGCGACTGCGGCTTAAACGCAACGCTTACGTTCGGCATGGTTGCATCATACTGGGTCATGCACACAAATTTAATCGGCAGATTGCCGTTTTCGCGTGCAAAACCATCAAACGCTGGGTCAACCAGTGCACGGGTGATCTCACGCGCACGGTCGGGGCGGAAGTTTGCAAAAATAACTGCATCATCCTTCTGAATGGTTGCGCCCTCTGTCACAACAAACGGCTCGATGAACTCATCGGTTACACCATTGTCATAGGATGCCTGAATTGCCTTGACAGCATCTGGGCAGTATGCACCCTGACCGTAAACCATAGCGGCATATGCACGCTCAAGGCGCTCCCATCGCTTGTCACGGTCCATTGCATAGTAACGACCAGAAACGGTTGCAATGCATCCGATGCCCAGCTCATTCATCTTGTCCTGAATCTTCTGTACGAAGCCAGCACCAGAAGTCGGAGCGGTGTCACGACCGTCCATAAAGCAGTGCACACAAACCTTGATCAGACCCTTGCGCTTTGCCATCTCCAGCAGTGCACAGATGTGGTCGATGTGAGAATGTACGCCACCATCGGACATCAGACCAAAGATGTGCAGAGTAGAATCGAACCACTTGCACTGATCAACAGCCTCTTTGAATGCTTCATTTTCAAAGAATTCGCCGTCCTGAATGGACTTTGTGATACGGGTCAGCTCCTGATATACGATACGACCTGCACCAATGTTGGTGTGACCGACCTCAGAGTTGCCCATCTGACCGTCCGGCAGGCCAACATCCATGCCAGATGCACCGATCAGAGTGTGTGGATGCTCGCTGAACACCTTATCGAGCACCGGCTTCTTTGCCATTGCGATGGCATTGCCCTCAGTCTCCTTGCGATAGCCGAAGCCGTCGAGGATAATGAGTGCCAGCGGCTGCTTGGTTCCACTCTTTGCGGAGGAAGCTGCCGTTGTCTTCTTGGTAGTTCTTTTGGTTGCCATTGTTTTACTCCTTAGCTTAGGAAAGGGACAACAGAATATCCGTTGTCCCCCTCACAAATGTGCACGGGGAAAAAGACCCGCACGCGGAAATTACTGATTTGCTGCCTCAACGATTGCTGCAAAATCCGCAGCCTTCAGAGAAGCGCCACCGATCAGACCGCCATCAACATCTGGCTGTGCCAGCAGCTCTGCCGCATTCTTTGCGTTCATAGAGCCGCCGTACTGGATGGTGATTGCACGAGCAGCACGTGCACCGTACAGCTCACGCAGGCAATCACGGATTGCAGCACAAACTTCACCAGCCTGCTCAGAAGTTGCAGTCTTTCCAGTACCAATCGCCCAGATCGGCTCGTAAGCGATTACGACCTTCTTAATGTCCTCAACTGCAACGCCCTGAAGAGCGATCTTGATCTGCTTGCGTACAACCTCAGTGGTAACATCCTGCTCACGCTCAGCGAGGGACTCACCTACGCACAGGATCGGACGCAGACCGTTTTCGATCGCTGCCTTAACCTTCTTGTTGCAGGTCTCATCAGTCTCGTTGAAGTACTGACGACGCTCGGAATGACCAATAATGACATACTTAACGCCCAATTCCTTCAGCATATCAGCAGAAATCTCGCCAGTAAATGCGCCAGACTTCTCGAAATGCATATTCTCAGCACCGATGGCAATCTTGGAACCCTTTGCAGCCTTCACAGCAGCCTGAATATCAGTGAACGGTACGCACAGTACCATCTCACACCACTTGGTCTTGCACAGAAGCTGCTTCATCTCTTCGATGAGAGCCTTAGCCTCGCTTGGTGTCTTGTTCATCTTCCAGTTGCCGGCGATGATCGTCTTACGATATCTGCGATTCATTGTTTAAATACCCCTTTCAACACCCGCGGGCGGTTCTTTTGCCTGCGCGCACGGATGGCATACAATAAACTAGGATTATATGTAGACACAGGGCGGGTATACCGCCCCGGGAATACCAATTGAAATTACTTGTCCTCGAGGCAAGCAATACCCGGCAGCTCCAGACCTTCCAGGAACTCCAGAGAAGCGCCGCCGCCAGTAGAAATGTGGCTCATTTCAGCTGCAAAGCCCAGCTTTTCAACAGCCGCTGCGGAGTCGCCGCCACCGATGATGGAAACAGCCTTAGACTCAGCGATTGCCTTTGCAACAGCCTTTGTACCAACAGCGAATGCATCAAACTCAAATACGCCCATTGGTCCGTTCCAAACAACGGTACCAGCGTCCTTAACAGCCTCAGAGAACAGCTCGATGGTCTTCGGTCCGATATCCAGACCCATCATGTCAGCCGGCAGTGCGCCTGCATCGTATACGACCGGAGTTGCATCTGCTGCAAAGCGGTCTGCGCATACGGTATCCACTGGCAGCAGCAGCTTAACGCCCTTCGCCTCAGCCTTTGCCATCAGATCCTTTGCCAGATCGAGCTTGTCAACCTCGCACAGAGAGGTACCGATCTCCTTGCCCATAGCCTTCATGAAGGTGTAGGACATGCCGCCGCCGATGATAATGGTGTCGCACTTTTCGATCAGGTTGTTAATCACGCCAATCTTATCGGAAACCTTTGCACCGCCCAGAATTGCAACAAACGGACGAACTGGGTTTGCCAGAGCCTTGCCCATGATGGAGATTTCCTTGTTGATCAGGAAACCGCATACTGCCGGCAGGTAATCTGCCAGACCAGCAGTGGTTGCATGTGCACGGTGTGCAGTACCGAATGCGTCATTTACATAAACCTCAGCCATATCTGCGAGTTCCTTCGCAAATGCAGCATCGTTCTTTTCCTCTTCCTTGTGGAAACGTACATTTTCCAGCAGCATAACTTCGCCGCACTTCAGCTCAGAAGCGAGCTTCTTAGCATCTTCGCCGATTACGTCCTTCGCCAGCTTTACTTCCTGACCGAGCAGCTCAGTCAGACGTGCAGCAACTGGAGCCAGGGAGTACTTCATCTTGAACTCACCCTTCGGGCGACCCAGATGAGAGCACAGAATGACTGCTGCATTATGCTCAAGCAGGTACTTGATGGTTGGCAGTGCAGCAACGATACGCTTGTCGTCGGTGATTGCGCCATTCTCGTCCTGTGGCACATTAAAGTCACAACGAACGATAACCTTCTTACCAGAAACGTCAATATCCTCTACGCTCTTCTTGTTGTAATCCATAACAGCATCTCCTTTTATATAGATGAAAAATATAGACCGATGAACAGAAATATCGGGGATTCCTGGCATGAACCCTGCTGTTTTCCAGGTTCCCACTACCAAGACAAAATTATACTTGGTTTCGGGGCAGGTTTCAATAGAAAATCAGAAAAAAAGTGTGATTTTTTCGGATTCTTTACAACTTTCCAGTGCGATGACTCTGGAACTGCTCGAAAATATGCTAAGACTTCCCCAAGATACGACCGTTCACCCAATTTACTGGATCTCGCGCTGTGCTCCATGATACGCAACAGCAAACGCCTGCGGACCCGTATTGGTGATAACAGAGATTCCAATTGGGCGGCGTTCTACTGCTATAAATCCAATTTGCTCTCGCAGTGCCCGCTCGATTTCATCGAGTCTTTCTGGTGCAATCCTACCATAAAGCAAAACCGCTTTTTGTTTTTCCGGATGCACCGCCCGCTTCTTTACCTGCTCCAATACCTTGGGAATGAGGTTTTTCTCTCCACGCGCCTTATCAATTACTGTAACTGCGCCAGCAGCCACAAGGCTGATTGGCTTGAGTCCCAGTGCTTCTCCAACAAACGCCGCGCCGCCTGAGATACGTCCTGACTTTTTGAGGTGTTTAAGGGTATATACGCCAAGTACCGCCTCACATCGCTTGAGACGTGCGCGTGCAATATGTACGATATCAGCAAATGCATCTCCTGCATCGCGCATTTCGCACGCGCTCAGAACAACTTGTCCGTAAATATAGGTATAAGTTTCTGAGTCGATCAGTTCGATTTTCATATCCGTTCCATACTCTTCATAAAACATGGAGCGCGCAATACAGCACGACTGATATCCGCCCGAACCTGCTGCATTGATAATAATACCAAGCACATGCGTATATCCTGCCGCATGTGCCTTTTGATAACAGCCCATCACTTCCGCTGGTGTGATCTGCGCGGTGGTTGGGATTTCATCCGATGTATCAAGTAAATCCCAATATTCTTCCGGAGTCATATCATAGAACTCACGGAATGTCTCCCCCTGATGTGTGACCTTGACTGGAATGACATCGATCCCGTACTTTTGAACCGCCTCACGTGGGAGGTCAGCAGCAGAGTCGCAAAATATGTGAATCTTTTCCATTTTCTTCCTCCTGTATCAGCGTGCCAAGCCCATTTCCCCCGGAAACTTACCAGCTTCTGTAAGCCCTGCAAAATCCGTTTGCCGCAATGCTTCAAACACCGTGACCGCTACTGCATTGGATAAGTTCATACTGCGTGCACCTTCTCGCATCGGGATTCGGATACAGCGTTCTGGGTTTGCAATGAGCATGGGTTCAGGGAGCCCGCGCGTTTCCCTGCCGAACATCAAATAATCACCGTCTTGAAATTTCGGCTCTGTATAAGACTGTGCCGCCTTTGTTGTCAGATAAAAATAGCGTCCGCCTGCATTTTTCTCAAAGAATTCTTCAATATTGGCATAACGGCGCACATCCAGCAAATGCCAGTAATCCAGCCCTGCGCGCTTGAGCTGGCGGTCATCAATCGAAAATCCCAATGGTTCTACGAGATGCAAAACTGCACCTGTCACCGCACAGGTGCGCGCAATGTTGCCTGTATTTTGTGGGATCTCCGGCTCAACCAAAACAATATGAAACATAAAACGCCTCTTTATAGTTATTACACCCCCTATTTTATGCGATTGCGCAATATTTTTCAAGCATTTTATGTGTTTTTTGCAAAAAATATCCATCGGCGCAGAACGCACAGCGGATATTTATTCTAGGTAACTTTATAAAACCCGCAATTCTTGCGATATTGTGCGCAAATCCCTCTAAAAAAGAGCCTTTTATTCTTTCTCTTTCGCAGATCGTTTCCAAAGATATTGTTTCTGGTACTCAAGTTCTGCATATCCTGTGATCCTGCTGTACAGCGGTAGATTATACATCCCACCAACAATCCCTACAATCGGGAGCCCTTGAATAAACTTGGCTGTGAGCATGCCTTGCACCAAACTTTGCACCGCCTCTTGCTGAACAAACGCCCTCTTTTCAGATAGCGTTTCTCGTTTTTGAATTTCCTTTGCCAGCACATCCAGCCGTGCTTACCGCCCCTTGTCTGGAGCCGCTGCACAGGCGAGCAATAGCAGCAAATAAACCCGCTCGTCCTCTGTGTGTACATCCACCCCATAAGAAAGCGTGATTTGATAGATTTCGCGTAGTAATACGCCCAAAAACAGCGGAATATCCGGAAGACCGACCCCCAGCAGCCCCAGACCAATGCCTTCTGCGCCTTATCTGGAATGGAAATCTTTTCTGCCAGTCCAGCACCAACTGCCGCCTTCTGTAAAGGCAATACCGTACAATGTCATCTGCGGCGCTTTGCGAAAATTTCGCGCCATAAATTCGTTGTGAATCCTTGAAATCCATCAAGGATTCCTGCGGATTCACGCCTTTTTCTGACGAGAAATTTTTCAGACAATCGCTCTTGCTGAATTATGCGGTATTGCCTAAATACTGTTGTTCTTTCTTTTCAATTTTCCGCAGTGTCTTTTGTGCCGCATCATACAGCTTCATATGCTTTCCTCGATACCAATAAAAGCTGCCTGTTTGGCAGCTTTTTACCAAAAGTGCTGTAAATCCCCTGCCTTTAGGCATGGGGCTTTACGGCACACATAGATTCCCCGTTCATAAGGGTATTGCCTTATATTAGATGAAAAATAGTAGTATACTGTTTTCATGAAATATAAAAACAATAACAATGCGGTATACTCATGCAAATATCATGTAGTTTGGTGTCCAAAATATCGGAGAAAAGTC
>JAHHRJ010000064.1 GCA_020025885.1 Butyricicoccus sp.
ATCTAGGGGGACTGGGTTCCCCTGGAAAGGCTGTCAAAGTTCTTTGACAGCCTCAGAGGTGCTTTTCAGCACCTCTGATTTTGTGTTTATTTATTTTCTACCACGCTCAGTGTCAGTTTGCCATCTTGTTCATCCAGCATAATATGCTCGCCGCGCTTGATGGTTCCGCGCAGGAAATCTTCTGCTACAAGATCTTCGACCTCGGACTGAATTGCACGGCGCAACGGTCTTGCGCCATAGGTTGGATCAAAACCTGCCTTTACCAGATGTGCGCGCGCAGCGTTTGTCCACTCCATTGTCAGTTCCATGTCGTCCATACGATCTGCTACCTGACGCAACATACTATCTGCAATCTGTCCGATTTCTTCCTCCGTCAGGCGGTTAAACACGATGATTTCATCAATACGGTTGATGAGCTCCGGACGGAATGCTTCCTTAAGATCAGATAACACATCCTTCCTGATCGCCTCAAAGGTCAGCTCTGCACCAGACTGGGTATCACCGCCAAATCCAAGGGTCTTGTGGTTCTTTCCAGTAATCTTCTGTGCGCCGATGTTAGATGTCATAATCAGCACAGTATTTTTAAAGTCTACCTTGCGTCCCTGTCCGTCTGTCAGTTGTCCATCTTCCAGAATTTGCAGCAGAATATTGAATACATCCGGATGTGCTTTTTCGATCTCATCAAATAGAATCACTGAGTACGGCTTTCTTCTAACCTTTTCAGTCAGCTGTCCACCCTCATCATAGCCAACATAGCCTGGAGGAGAGCCGATCATACGCGCAACACTGTGTTTCTCCATATACTCGGACATATCAAAACGCAGCATCGCGTTTTCGTCTCCAAACATAGATTGCGCAAGTGCTTTACAAAGCTCGGTTTTACCAACACCTGTCGGTCCAAGGAAGATAAACGAACCGATCGGTCGCTTGGGATCACGCAGACCGACACGTCCACGGCGAATTGCACGGGAAACCGCACTGACTGCCTCATCCTGACCGATCACACGCGCATGCAAGGTATCTTCCAAATGCAGCAGGCGTTCGCCCTCATCCTCTGTCAGACGTGCCGCTGGAATTCCTGTCCAACCTGCAATCACTTCCGCAATGTCCTCTGGTGTGACTGCACCCTTGGAAGAGGCTTTGCTCTCATTCCATGCCTTGCGCTGCTTTTCAATTTCTTCCTTTTTTTGGCTTTCCTTATCACGCAGCTTTGCTGCCCGCTCGTAGTCCTGTGCACGGACAGCCTCATCCTTTTGTGCGTTCAGTGCGTTCAGTGCATCCTCTGCCGCTTTGAGGGTATCCGGTGGGGTCATTGCATGCATACGCACACGAGAGCACGCTTCATCCACTAGGTCAATTGCCTTATCTGGGAGCTGTCTGCCCGAAACATAGCGCACGGACAGCTTGACAGCCGTTTCGATCGCTTCGTCGGAAATTTGAATGCCATGATGTGCCTCATAGCGGTCACGTAATCCCTTTAAAATTGCAATCGCATCTTCTGGGGACGGCTCACTGACTGTTACCGGCTGGAAACGACGCTCCAAAGCGGCATCTTTTTCAATGTGCTTACGGTACTCATCGAGTGTGGTTGCACCAATGATCTGAATCTCTCCGCGTGCCAGTGCTGGCTTTAAGATATTTGCCGCATCGACTGCGCCCTCTGCCGCACCCGCACCTACGATCATATGCAGTTCATCAATGAACAGAATCACATCATGTGCTTTTTTCAGTTCTTTGAGTACAGTTTTGATACGCTCTTCAAACTCACCGCGGTACTTTGCACCTGCAATCATGCCTGTGAGATCCAGCGCGATCAGCCGCTTATTTTTGAGGTTATCTGGCACATCACCAGACACAATTTTTTGTGCCAATCCTTCCGCAACCGCAGTCTTACCAACACCAGGGTCACCAATCAGTGCTGGATTGTTCTTGGTACGGCGAGACAAAATCTGGATCACACGGTCAATTTCATTCTGTCTGCCAATCACAGGATCGAGCTTGCCGTCCCGTGCTTCTTGGGTCAGATCCTTACCATACTGTGCAAGTGCCTTGCCACCGCCAGAAGAACCACGCTCTTGCGCGCCCACTGTATTGTTTGCATCTGTCTTTTCGCCCATTTTCTGTGCGAGTGTCTGGAGCAGGGAAGCAGCATCTATACCCATTGCAGCAAGAATGGAAACTGCAACATTCTGACCCTCTCGTAAGAGCCCAAACAGCAAGTGCTCTGTACCCACATAGCTGTGTCCCAGCTGTGCCGCACTGGCAACTGCAAGCTCGATGACGCGTTTGGTGCGCGGTGTCAAGCCCTGCGGTGCACTTGGATCTGGTGTACCAAAACCGATCTGCTGTTCGATCTGCTGTTCCACGCCTTCTGTGGTGACACCAGCATCTGTGAGGATTCGGTATGCAAGACCGCCGCCCTCTAACAAAAGACCATCGAGCAAATGCTCAGAACCTACATAATTATGCCCCATGCGTCCGGCGGTTTCCTGCGCAAGTTGCAGCGCAGCCGAAGCACGGTCGGTAAAACGATTGTGAAATAACATCGAAAACACCCCTTTCAGGTAAATATATCTTTTTTATTCGTTGATTTGTAATGTGGCAGTATCCCGCCGCAGGCGTTCTGCACGCACACGATCGCGTGCATTGGGTTCGCCCATAATGAGTGCTGGTCTGGTATCCTGTTCGGCATCAATCAGCGTCTGTGCCTGTACACCGGACAGATATCCCATCTGCAAACCGATCAGCACATGGGAAATGCAGCGTGCTGTCTCTTCCGAGGACAGCAGACGCGCATAGCGCAAGATGCCCGCCGCACGTGCAATGCGGTCAAACAGTGCATCTTCATTTGCCGTGCGTACTTGCTCTCTTGCTTTCTTTTCCTGATCAATTACCTCAGTTGCCGCAGCAATGAACTTTTCTACGATGGCATCCTCACTGAGTCCCAAGGTGATTTGATTGGACAGCTGATAGAAGCCGCCAGCAGCGTTTGTGCCTTCTCCATAGGCACCACGGACTGCAAATCCTTGTCGTGCTGCCCATGCAATCATACGCTCCACTGCACCAGACTCCGTTAAAACAGGCAGATGCAGCATCACAGAGACACGCAAGCCTGTACCAAGATTAGACGGACATGCGGTGAGATATCCGAGCTGATCACTGTAATCAAAGAAAACGCGGGAGGCAATCAAGTCCGCAATGCATCGTGCCGTTTTCATGCACTCTTTCGGACATAAGCCTGCGCCCATGACCTGCAAACGGATATGATCTTCTTCCCCCAACATAATCGCAATATCTCCGCTCTCAGAAGCAATAAGCTTACCGCCATGCTGTGCAAAGGCAGGGGAGATCATATGCTTTTCAATGAGTTGCATGGCCTCACGGCTGCCTGCACGCACATCGGTCATCGTCAGTCCCTTGGAGACCGCTGGAGCGGTCTCCAAGGCATCCCAAACTTGATGGGCAATTTCATCAAGCTGTCCCGGTGTCAGATTGCGGTAGGGATAGCCTTTGATGTTACGCGCCAAACGAACACGTGTCGAAGCGGCAAGTCCGGAAAAGCCGCCTTGAATTGTAAAGTTACGCATGATCCTGTCCCTCCAGTCTGCGAATCTCATCACGCAAGCGCGCCGCTTCCTCATAATTTTCCTGACGGATCGCAGCATCCAGTTTATTCTTCAGCTCTGCTGTCTGACTTTCGACTGGCTGCGCTGGGCTTTTTGTATACGGTGCAGTACCTACATGTGCCGTTGCACCATGCAGCTTACGGATATACGGTGTTAAAATTGATTCAAATGTGTGGTAACAGTCCGCACATCCTACGCGCCCTGTGCGCTGAAGTTCTGACTCGGTCATGCCGCAGGTCGGACAACGCTGTCCACCGCCGAGCTGGGACATCTGACCAAATGGGGCAGAGAAGAGAGAAGCGTGCGAAAAGAATGGGTCTTCAAACCATCCGTTAAACGGATTCTGGAATGTTTGTCCGAGCTGCTTTGCGCAGTCTGGGCATAAATGCATTTCTTTGGTTTGACCATTGATGGTCTGTTTCCAATACATGGTCGCTTCATTCTGATTACAATTTTGACACAACATAAACGGTCAACTCCTTTTATTGAAAATCAAATAAATTTAAGTCGTAATTCCCATGACAGCGCACCGGAAAATTGCGGCACGCAAACGGTCGCGATCGGAGAGTGTTACCTCGGAGAGCGCACCGTCCGAGCAAGCACCCATGAGGAGTGCCCCCTCGCGCGGTGTGAGCAGACCGATCGAGATAAATGATCGAAGCAACCGTGCCGCCGCATTTTGGCTGAGCTGTCCACCGACTGCACGCGCCGCCTCTAACAGCATGCGCTGTTTGTCATCCTGCACCCGCACAATCCGAATATACCCACCTCCGCCGCGGCGGGATTCCACCAGATACCCATTCTCTGGTGTAAAACGGGTTTCGATTACATAGTTGATCTGGCTGGGCACGCAGGAAAAGCGCTCCGCCAAACCGCGCCGCTGTAACTCTGCCACACCGCCGCCATCGGATAGACAATCCAGAATGAACGCCGCAATGGTATCTGACATTTTCATAAATAACACCTCTATTTCGATTTGGTCAGAGTGTTCTATCATTCTCTGATCTTTCCTGACCTTGTGATTCTTATTATAGCCCTCTGCGCAGAAATTGCAAGAGAAATTTTTGACCTTTCCTGACCTTTATCAGTTCTTATATGGATTTATCTTAATGAAATCTCTCATTTTCTCCTTATATCTCTTTTTTTCTTTTATTTTAATTTTTGGAATATGTCTTATTCTCTCTTCTTATCATACCCAGATATCTCACGCAAAAAACGACGGATTTTAGAACTTTTTTGTCTCTTAATAAGTTGTATATGGCTAACATTACCCAAAACACTTGCCTTTTTTGAAACTTATGATAAAATAAAGATGTAATTTGAATTGGAGGTGCAATCATAATGGCATATGTAATTTCTGGAGCTTGCATCAGCTGTGGTTCTTGCGCTGGTGAGTGCCCGGTTGGCGCTATTGCTGAGGGTGACGGTCAGTACGTAATCAACGCTGACGCTTGTGTTGACTGCGGTACTTGCGCTGGTGCTTGCCCGGTAGGTGCGATCTCTCAGGGCTAATTCGCTCTAATCGTGTAATTTGCAAAATGAGAAACCCTTTCGCTTTCGCGAAAGGGTTTTTTCATTTCTATTTGATTATTTTCTGCCAAGCAGTCGTCTTGCAATGCCCTTCAGCTTTTGGACTGTGCTTTCTTTGGTATAATCTGCCACGACTATCGCAAGCGGCTCGTTTTCCAAACGCTTCCAAGCCTCTGCCCGCTGTGGATGATCATGCGCAGAGGTCGTGATCGCTGGATTGTATCGTACAGCATCCGCAAACGATACAGCTTTGCTCTCTACGCGTCCAGCCAGCTTTGCGATCGCCTGACGCCCCTGCTCGGTCTGGATGAGCACCACTGAAGTACCCTTGTCATCATCCAGCTCTGGCAAGATTTTTTCAATCCCCCAGAAATCGCCCAAAGTCAGATCTGCATAGCCACCTGTCTTTGCTGGGCAATCGGTGCACGAGGGACGGTTATACAGATCGCGCAAAAAGCCTTTCATATAAGGATCTTCCATCACAGGACGAAATATTTCCTTGCCACCGACCAGATAATTGGTCGCATATCGCTTCCAGCTGTCACGCTTATCACGGAAGCGCACATCAGTTACCATCCCCAGCTCTTTCAGATTCTTTTCCCAGATCTTGGGAGAGGGAACACCATGGCATACGATCGCCAAGGTCAGCACCTTGTCTGCATCTGCGTCTAGGTAGTTGCGCAATCCTTCCGTTTGACAGGGTGTACCCGAAAACAGCACTGGAACCCCATTATCTACAAGGTCGCGAATCTGGCGAAATGTGTCAGAAAGGTTCGACTGTACATACTTTGCACCGCGCATAGACTCTACGCCCAGCTCGTCCCATACGATCGTATGGTGCACCATGAAGTTTTCGTCAAACACCGCACCACAGACCGCACCGCCTTGCTCCAAAATATCGGTCGAAAGCAGGGAAAATACACCACCAGAAGATGAAAATAAACGCAGTGCATTGTCCTTGGCACGAATTGCCATTGCCTGCGGTTCTGGCGGGTTCTCTGTGCGGTTCAGGCACGGACAAATGCCCTCACACGCATCACAGCCAATACAGAGTTCTAAGTCTACCTCTGGATAGGCAAAACCCTCTTCATCTCGGTGAAAGGCAATGCAATTTTGTGGGCAGACCGCCTCGCATGCAGTACAACCGCAGCACTGCGTCTTATCTTTCATTTGTATCATAATAAAAAATCCACCTTTTCTCAAATCGGGCAACAAATCACCCACTCAGGTTGATTATAACACGCACGCCTTGTCGTGTAAATTGAAGAAAAAGCCGCAGTGCTTTTCGAGCACTGCGGCTATCCGTTTTAAACTTATAGCTTGATTGGGGTGATTTTGCAGTAATCCTCAATCGTACCACCATTGCGGAAGCATTCAATGATCTCACGACCCAGCGGATCGAGATCATCGGTATAGAACTTATCAAGTTCCTTTGCAAAGAAATCGGTCAGGATCTTTGCACCTGCATCATAACCATCCTTACCCAAACGGTCCTGTGTCTCTGTACGCAGATACTTGGAGCGGATCGGCTGGCCTTCGATCACCATTTCCTTGAGGGCATAACCAAGCAGCGGGCAGCGTGCCGGCTCCAACTTATCCATCTTGATATGACCATTATGACGCGCCAGCCACTCACGGCTGATCCATTCCGCTGCAAAACCAACACGGTAAACACCGATATGCTGGTTCGGAATCAGGACATAGCGTGTATTCGGACACTTTACAATCTGATCGAGCAGGAGATTTGCCTGCTTGACGCGCAGACCGGTTGCGAATGGCCAGTAAGAGCCTACGCCCTCACTCTTGAGCTCGCCGCCACCAACAATGGACGGGTTCTTAAAGCCGCGCGGTGCAACCAGACGCCACATCCAAGCCAATGCAGGCGGGATAAAGTGCATCATGCCCATGATACCGTAGTTGGGGTTCTCACGGGTAGACGGTGGCATACGGGTACCAAACGAACGGATATCAACCTCAACCGGCTCGTCTACGATATGCGGTACCTTAGAGCGCGGTACGATCGCACGTGGGTTGGGGCATGGCTTGCCATTGGAATCGAGCGAATGCTCCCAAATAAGGCTCGTCGCGCCAACAACGCCCTGAATGTTAAAGAATACCAGCGGCTCATCCGGCTCGGTACAGATGCGCTCATAAATCGGATCACAGCCATAGTGGGTAACGCCATCCATACGCAGGAACCAGCCATCCTCACCGTCAACCAGAACCAGCTTACCGCTGTCATTCTGGAGGCTCGGATAGCAAGTTGCCATATCGTCACAAACCGGCTCAATATGGCTTGTGCTTCCAATATGCAGCATGGTCTTTTCACCCGTAATGGTGTTAGTGGACAACAGAACGCTGCCATCTTCACCCCGTGCAACATCCTGAAGCATTTCACTCTTGCCGCCGCCGGATGCACCCTCATGCATGATGACCAGCTCGTTATCATACTGGGTGACCATACGTCCGCAGGAAGCGTGTGCAGTTACCCAGTCCTCATGCTCACCAATATCGAGCAGAACCGAGTAGACACCTTTTTTTGCAGAGGGACCTGGATACAGATTGTATGCAAAGACCTCATGGCAGTCGTCCAGACGATTGTGAACAACGACCTGACGACCATCAAAATGCGTGTGACGGAAGGGAGGTGCTACATATACGATGGAGCGCGGTGCAAAGCCCTCAGACTCCTCTGCGGAGACAAAGCCCTGCAAATTTGCCATTGCATAAGCAAAGAATGCCGCATTGCGTGGGCAGATCAGGATCGATCCATAACCATACTTGTTGCCGCCTGCATTAAATGGCATAATGATCAGTTCCTGTGTCTTGAGCCATGCGTAGGTCTCTTCCTTACACTTATCAAAGTTATAACCGTATACATCAGAAAAGCGCGGCTTATCTGTTGGCTTTTCGTCACCAATGCGCATACAGTCCGGATCACGGCGGCGCATATAGTCCTCTGGATAGTTTACAACAACGCCATTCTTTGCCCGAACGACAGTTGCCTCGCAAACTTCGCCGCGCCCAGCTACATCATAAACAACATCATATTTTCCTGAACGGCCGGTACCAAAGACCATCTCATACAGTTCCTGTTTCGTGGTCGGTACGGAAACGCCCTTGCATTCTTCCAGCACATCGGCCAGTGCAGGCGTCCATGTGAACTTTTTCAAAAATCGATTCATTACAGGTCCTCCTTACCATGCCATCCCATTAAGCAAGACGGCAGTGGGATGATTCCACGCAAACACGGAAAAGGGAGTGTTCTGCGCTCTAATTCATTCCTAATTTTATCATACTCGTAAAAACCTTTTTCGTCAATAGGAATTTGATTCTTTTTGCAGGATATTTAAAATACACTTGCATAAATTTTTAACGATTATCAACAAACAGTAATATATTTTGAAAAAATGCAGGACAACCCCCATACAATATCACAATGAGAAAAAAATCTGCACCATAGCGCCTTCATTCTGTCGGATCATAGAGAAATCCTGCCTGATTTATTTTCGTTTTTTCCACTCTGCCACAGCAAGCTCATCACAACGGTTATTATACAGATTGTCCGCATGTCCCTTGACCCAATGAAATGTCACCTTGTGCACATCCAGAAGTCTCAGCAGGCGCTCCCACAGCTCCACATTTTTTGCAGGGGATTTATCTGCCTTTTTCCAGCCGCGTGCTTTCCAGCCTTTTACCCAGCCCTTTGTAATGCTGTCGATCACATACTTCGAATCGGAATAGAGATCCACTTGACAAGGCTCCCGCAGAAGCTCCAGTGCAGCAATCACACCCATGAGCTCCATTTTATTGTTTGTTGTCATTGCGTCACCGCCAGAGATCTCTTTCTCTGCCGTTCCATACTGTAAAATCGCGCCCCAACCGCCGGGACCTGGATTTCCAGAACATGCACCATCTGTATAAATCGTCACCTGTTTCATGGGATAGCCTCCTGATTTTATATTGAAAATCTAAATGAATTCCTATTCAAGAAAACCCGCTCGTAAGAGCGGGTTCAGCGTGTCAAAAAGTCACTGCACCCTTTTTATTTTGGAGCGAAGCGACCTTAAATTTTCAAAATCCAAGGACATGCGCCTTGGATTTTGCCCACGACCCGCGCAAACGTGCGCGAAACCGGGGGTATCAGAGCCAGTTTCTACCGGAA
>JAHHRJ010000065.1 GCA_020025885.1 Butyricicoccus sp.
GTAATCTAACAAATTTTTACCATGTGGGTGTCCAACTTGCACTTGCAATTTACGAACATATTTTTATATAAAAATAGACAAAAAGGGCGCTCCCATTTTTGGGAACGCCCTGAAAGTTTGCGGAAATTAGTCACAGAGGGAAAGCGCGTCTGCGTCTGCAACAACAGTCACATCTGGATGCAGCTGAAGAATAGAAGCAGGAACACGTGGGGTGATTGGTCCGAAGAATGCCTTCTTTACGATCTCTGCCTTGTCCTTGCCGCTAACAACAACCAGAATCTTCTTTGCAGCCATGATGGTGCCGATGCCCATGGTGTATGCCTGACGCGGTACATCGTCAATCGAAGCAAAGAAGCGCTTGTTTGCCTCAATGGTGCTCTCCTGAAGGTCAACACAGTTGGTACCCTTGGTGAACACGTCCGCAGGCTCGTTAAAGCCGATATGTCCGTTATGACCCATGCCCAGCAGCTGGAGATCTACGCCGCCCAAATCTTCAATGATGCGGTCATACTCTGCACAAGCCTTGTCTGCATCTGGCTCTTCGCCGTTGGGAATATTGAGGTTGTCAAAGTTAATGTTGATATGATTGAACAGATTGTCCTTCATAAAGTAATCATAGCTCTGGTCGTTGGACTTTGGCAGTCCGCGGTACTCGTCCAGATTGGCTGTTTTCACCTCAGAAAAGTCTAGATCACCCTTCTTGTGCCACTCAATAAGCTGTTTGTAGGTTCCAACAGGGGAGGAACCGGTTGCAAGACCCAGAACACAGTCTGGCTTCATAATAACCTGTGCGGAAATGATATTTGCCGCCTTACGGCTCATATCATTGTAATCCTTTGCAGCAATGATTCTCATAATAGATCTCTCCTTTTAATTTTAAATACCACACACCGTGAAGTGCATAATATTGTTTGTGGGGGATATGTTAGCGATTTGATCAGCCAACAAGCGCTTTGAGTGCGTCTGTGACAAGACTTACTTTCTTGCCGATGATCAGCTGTACCTTGGTCTTTTCTGGGCGCATCAGTCCAGCAATGCCAGTGGACTTGATGGGCTTTTCGTTTACTAAGCTTGCGTCTTTCACTTCCAAACGCAGGCGGCTGACACAGTGATCAAAAGAGACTAAATTTCCAGCACCGCCTAGATTATCTAAAATCACCTGCGCGAGACCAGTATAGTCTTCTTCTGCCAGATAGTTCTTTCCTGTGGTGGTGTTTTTTGATTTGGGCTTGCGCATAAAATAAAAAACAGCACCAAAAATGAGGACTGTAACAACACATAAAATGAGTGCGGTTTGCATATGTAAAACCTCCGGATATTTACTTTTTCAGTGTTAGGAGTGTATCCATTACGTTTACAGTATCTCCAGTTGCTGCAATAGAGACTTCCTTAAAGTCATCCGGATTGCAGATAATGACTGGAACGATTGTGTCATAACCAGCTGCACGAATGGCAGATGCGTCAAATGTAAGCAGTGTGTCACCAGCCTTGACTTTGTCGCCGGTTGCACAATGCGCAGTGAAGTACTGTCCCTTGAGCATAACGGTATCCAGTCCAACATGGATCAGCATTTCTACACCATCCGACATTTCCAAAGATACGGCATGTCCAGTATCAAACATCATAGAAACAATGGCATCAACAGGGGCAACAACTTTGTCATCAGATGGTTCGATCGCACAGCCCTTGCCGAGGATCTCCTGAGAAAAAGTAGGATCGTTGACAGCGGATAGCGGGCAAACTTTACCAGATAATGGAGCAGCGATTTGCAGGCTATTCTCATTGTTGAACATACGCTTGAGTTTGGAAAACATGGGTAATGACAACCTTTCTAATGTACATGAATTTTTATATCATACAGGCATAAATAAAAACCAAACTTCTATGCAGGCAATAAAAAAGATTGCCGAAGAAATTTGGTTTTGCCTACACGACCAATAACAATCCAAAGCTAAAATTGTGAACAAATTTTATTAAAACCATTGTATCAAAGCGTATTTGGAATGTCAAGTGTGCTTTTGATAAAGTAGTTGTTGAAACAGTTGAAAATATGATAGAATATTACGGAAATAAAAATGATAATCAGCAGTTTACAGTACAGGGTGCACAAAATATAATCTAAATTGGTAAGAAGTGATCAAAGCGAGAATATGGTTGTGAGACCAAAATAAGAATGCATAATGAAAACAGGAGGATATGGTATGGAATTACCAGTTAAATTTTTGCAGAGAATGCAAACATTATTGGGGGAGGAGTATCCTGCATTTATAGAGGCAATGGGAAAAGGACGCTCTTATGGATTGCGTCGGAATCCCTTGAAACAAGGGGGAGAAAGGCTGGAGCTTGGGGAACGGTTTGGTTTAAAACCGATCCCATGGGCAGAGCAGGGGTTTTACTATGATCCAGACAGCAGACCCGGCAGACACCCATACTATGAAGCGGGACTTTATTATATTCAGGAGCCCTCAGCAATGGCAGTCGGTGCGATGGCAGCACCAGAGCCAGGGATGCGTGTACTGGATCTATGTGCAGCGCCGGGCGGGAAGACAACGCATCTGGCAGGCTATTTGCAGGGGAAGGGGATTTTGGTTGCAAACGAAATTCACGCAGCACGTGCAAAAATTCTGGCGCAGAGTGTAGAGCGTGCGGGCATTGTAAACTGCCTTGTGACCAATGAAACACCGCAGAGACTTGCAGAACGCTTTGCAGGTTACTTTGACTGTATTGTAGTGGATGCGCCGTGCTCTGGAGAGGGCATGTTCCGAAAAGAAGAAATTGCAGTGACCGAATGGATGCCGGATGCACCAACAAAATGTGCAGAGAGACAGGCGGAAATTTTGGACAGCGCGGCGGTGATGCTGAAACCAAATGGTAAAATCGTTTACTCCACCTGTACGTTTGCGCCAGAAGAGAATGAGGGCAGTGTACAAGCGTTCTTAGAGCGACATCCTATATTCTCGGTTGCCGAAGTGCCGCAGCAGGTTTATTTTGCGTCGGGGCATCCTGAATGGATTACAGATGGCATACCAGAACTGACCAAAACATGCCGTTTATTTCCACATAAACTGGACGGAGAAGGACATTTTGCGGCGGTACTTGTACAGAATGGAGAGCCACAGGAAACACTGGAGCCACAGGCAGCAAAAGTGCTGAAAGATAAGGAAATCTCGCAGGAATACCGTGCATTTGAAAAAGAAACACTTGCAAGAAGTTTCACGCGCCTGATGCGCGGCGGCGATCAGCTTTGGGCACTTCCGGAAGATATGCCGGATAGCAGCGGACTGCGTGTATTGCGTCAGGGCTTACAGCTCGGAACGGTAAAGAAAGGACGCTTTGAGCCGTCTCATGCGTTGGCAATGGCTTTGGGGACAGAGGATGTACAGCGTGTACTAAATCTAACAGTAGAGGAGAGCGTCCCTTATCTTTGTGGACAGGCATTGCCGTGCACAGGAGAAAATGGCTGGACTTTGGTTCTGGTGGATGGGATCTCGCTTGGCTGGGGCAAGGTCAGCGGCGGCATACTCAAAAATCATTATCCGAAAGGATTGCGCTGGAATGGGTGAAACAATGCGGTCAGACCATGACTGCATCCAAACCGCTGGATTTTGTAGAAATGTATGAAAATGGGGGATTTGTTGAGCTTGTGGATTGCATTACCTAGCAATCTAGTAGTATAATTATATATATCAGAATATATCAGAAAGCTGATGATGAGCCAGAGAAAGCAGGTGTGCCATGAGTAAATGGAGGAAAGCTGGGATTTTGTGTGGGCTCATGGGGCTTGCATGCTGGGGCATTATTTTTCTAGCTGGTGTATCTTATCCACATGTTTTATTTCGGATCTTGATGCCGCTCGGGTTGTTTTTGGTCTTTTTCTCCCTGCCTTTGCTTGTGCTCTCTTGGATTGGGACTATATATCAGGAGATCCACGCGAAGAATTATCTCATTGCAGCATTTTGGATCATTGGTGCGGCAATCTGGATTCTTTTGGAAATCCCGAAATTTCTTTCGTAGGTTTGCTGAAAAATCAAATGGACCACAGAGACGGCACAGTATGAAATCAGCATTCCGCATAAAATACATGCGACGATTTTGGATGTTTCACAGCTTGATTTTCTCACAAAATGCGTATATCCTATTACATATCATTCTGGTATGCCAGTTGGAAAATCAGGAGGTGTCAACATGAAAACATTCAGCAAGAATGCGTTAAAAATACGCGGAATCCATCGAGGATTCCTGCGTTTTTTGCCTTGCATCTACACACTCACTGCGAAAAATTCGTCGATTTCTTTGTTTTTAGATACGCCCTAGATAACAAAAAGCCCCGAACGAATCGTTCGGGGCTTTCAGCATGCCAAAAAGTCAACGTATCTGTTTGGTTACGCCTTAGCAGTTTCCAGTACCTGATGCAGGCATTTTGCCAGCTGATCGGAACAGGAAGTGCCCTTACCACCACAATCAATACCGGTGAATACCTTTTCGATCTGCGATACGGTCATGCCATCAATCACGGCACTGATGGCTTTCAGGTTGCCATTGCATCCGCCTGTGAAAGAAACGTTGTGTACAACGTCACCGTCCAGATCGAATTCAATGAGGCGTGCACATACGCCCTGTGGCTTACACATATAGTGCTGCATGGAATAAGTCTCCTTTGAGAATGAAATTATTTCAGAAAACGCGCACGAATCAGATCGGCAGCGTGCTGAAAATCGGGGGATTCGAGGAAGTCAAAGTCAGCAGTAACACTGTTTCCTTCGTGGACGTGCAGCCATAGACCGGAAATTCCAACGGCATGCGCGCCAACGATATCATGATCAAAGTTATCTCCAACCATGAGTGCTTCCTCTGGCTGACAGCTTGCTTTTTTCAGTGCCAGCTCGAAAATCGCGGGATCTGGCTTATCTCTGCCAGCTTCTTCGCTTGTTACCAGAAAGTCAATTTGATCGGCGATCCCTAAAAGACAGAGCTTGTGCGCCTGCATGCCGACCAGCATATTGGTGCATACACCAATTTTAACACCATGCGCATGCAAATCGGCAAACAGTTCGGAAACACCATCACGGATCTTAGTATGTGCAAGTACACCCTGCCAATATAAGTTATCTAACGCTTCGATATGCGCGATGGGATTGATGCCGTAAGACTCTAAGGCATATTGTGCCCAGAGCGCACGGTCATGAATCTCTGGTTCGCGCGGCAGACGAGCGGTAAATGTACGACGTGCTTGCTGCATCCGCTCAGAAAAATCTTCGGCGGACAAGCTAAAATGCTCCGCAGCATACTGACCGCAGCGAGCAAAGCCCTCTCGATTGCCAGCTTTAAAGCTACTGTATAACGTATCGTCTAAATCAAAAAAGATCGTTTTGAGTTGCATAGATTCTTTCCTTGCTATGAAAATTTTACTGGAGCGCCGCATCATAAACAGCACGGGAGCCGCCAACGAATTTCGGGCGCACACGGGCAGCGAGTATGATGGCTTCTCCAATCTGCTTGCAGGACAAGCGGACGGGAACGGCAACGTGCTTTAGGTGCATACCGATCAGTGTGCCGCCGATATCAAGTCCAGCACTTGCGCGGACAAATTCAACTGCGACTGGGTGGGAAAAAGTCTCCCAAACCGCAGTGGCAAAAGAACCGCCAGCCTTGGGTGCAGGAATGACGTTGACAGGTCCATAACCAAATCGTTCGGCAGTATCCTGCTCAACGATCAGCGCACGGTTGAGGTGCTCACAGCATTGAGCGGCAAGCTCTAATTCGTGTGCTTTGATGACAGGCAGGATGCCGCGTAGCACAGCTTGTGCGGTTTCTGGACTGGAAGCTGTTCCGATTTTGGAGCCTAGGATCTCACTGGAAGAACAGCCGACAACAACAAGATCATACGGTTTACACTTCGCCTGTGCGAGTAGGCTTTCCATCGCTTCCCGTGCTTGCTGTTCAATTTTCGATAAAAATACTTCGGTTGCCATGCGTAAGGACCTCCTTTTGCATGAAATGCCCCTGTCGGATTCGGCAGGGGCGTTGTTTTACACTTGATATGTGGATTATCGCTTGTTGGAGCGCTTCCAAATGTGCATTTTATCTGCCTGTTCGATGAGCTCTTCACGGAACTGCGGATGTGCAACTGAGATGAGTGCTTCGGCACGCTGCCATGCAGACAGACCCTTGAGGCAAACCTTGCCATACTCCGTTACGATGTAATGTACGTTTGGACGTGCATCAGTTACGATGGAACCAGTGTCCAGAGTCGGCAGGATACGGGACTGGAGATTGCCGTTCTTATCGGTGAAGGAGGACGAACAGCAGATGAAGCTCTTACCACCCTTGGACAGGTAAGCACCCAGCACAAAGTCAAGCTGTCCACCGGCGCCGCTGATGTGCTTGACGCCAGCAGATTCCGAGTTTACCTGCCCAAACAGGTCAAGGTTGACTGCATTGTTAATGGAAATGAAGTTGTCAATCTGTGCAATGGTGCGTGCATCATTGGTGTATGCAACTGGTGCACTCATGCATTCTGGGTTATCGTTGATAAAGTCATAGAGCTTCTGGGTACCAGCAGCAAACGCAAAAGTCTGACGACCACGGTCAATGGACTTGTGTGCACCTGTGATCTTACCAGCCATGCTGATGTCAACAAATGCGTCAACATACATTTCGGTATGTACGCCCAGATCCTCAAGGTCGGATTTTGCAATCATAGAGCCAACTGCATTTGGCATGCCGCCAATGCCAAGTTGCAAGCATGCACGGTTCGGGATTTCTTCTACAATGAGCTTTGCCACTGCTTCGTCAACTTCGTTTGCAGCACCACCGCCGCCCAAAATACCGATTGGGGACTCGTGCTCAACAATCATGTCAACGCGAGAAATATGGATGCCTTCCTCAAAACCGCCAAGGCAGCGTGGCATGTTGGGGTTTACCTCGACGATAATAACCTTTGCACGGTCACAAACTGCCATCATATGAGATGCATTCGGTCCAAAGCTAAAGTAGCCGTGGGAGTCCATTGGGGATACTTGAAACATCGCAACATCAATCGGATCGCAGTGCTCACGAATATAACGCGGCAGCTCGGAATAGCGCAGCGCATTATAGAATGTGTTACCGTTTTTAATCATCTTACGCTCGAGACCAGACATGTGCCAAGAGTTCCACGTCAGACGCTCATTTGCTTCTGGTGCCCCGAATGTTTCGAGCGGGCGCAGCAGGATGCCACCGCGGAAGTTTACATCGGAGAGTTCCGGGACACGTTCAGCCAATGCATGATCAAGTGCAACTGGGGTACCAGTACACCAGCCGAAATCGACCCAATCGCCAGACTTTACAACCTTGACTGCCTCTTCAGCAGTGGTACACTTTTTCTGATATTCCTCTTCAAAAACCATGGGAAAGCTCCTCCTTCAATCCAAAAAAATGCCTCTTGGAATAATTACCGATTTGCTACAATTATATTATACGTTTTTTTGTGGGGAAGGTCAAGCAATGCACCAGCAATTACTGGAAATACTGTGCATTGTGCCGTAGAATACCAAAAATTCATAAAGAGTCGTGCAATCTCCTAATGAAATTAGAGGGAAGCAGGTGCGCCATTGATGCGTGCGCCGTCTCCTTCTTCTAACGGGATCACAAGACACTTTTGCCCGTCAATGACTTGCGACTGGATCTGCTTTGCTTTGTCCTCAGAAACTTGGAGCACGATAGCGGGAGACGTTTCATCCCAAGGCAAATCGGTTTCAGATTTCTCAGAAAGCTGCTGTTGGAGCGATTCAATTTTGCGGGTAAGTGCCAGTGTTTGCTCGCGCTGTGCGCTTGCAGCGACCATTTTGTTATCCAGCAGGTTTTGCGCAGAGGGCAATGCACCTTCAAACACGTGTGCATATGATTTGGTGATTTGTTCTTTGATGGGTTCCGGAATTGGGGCATCCGATAGGATATCCTGTACTGCTTGTGTGGTCATAACAGTGGGCGGCAGATCATCCGCATCCCGCACAAGAATCAACTCGTTGAGGTTTTTTTGAATGGAAAGCATAGCGTTTTCTGCATCTTCCTGCTCAGACCCAAACGCTTCACTGACAATCGACTGGAACTCGGATTTTTCTTCTCCAGCAGTACGCTGTGGGATACAGCCGAGTACCTGCGCCATGAGTTCAGGGTGAGATTCTTTTCCGGTTTTTACATAGTAGAGCACCGAACTTACATCACTGCCGCCGCCGCTGAATGCAGGATAGACAAAGCCAAGTTCAGGCAGAGAAACCACCCAATCGCGGACACGTGGACCAAAGCAGTTGTCTTCCTCGTGGTATCCGATCCCCGGCTTGGAAAGCTCAACGGGACAAATCGCACCGATCATATAAGAGTAAATCTCTTCTGATTCGTCCAGCTTTGCGCCATCTGCGGTGCGTGTTGGAACATCGTAGATATCGTGGAACAATAAAATAAGGTAGTTCCCAGCACTATTATATTGCGCGATGATCTGTTCATAAAGATGATCCAGCATCCCATCATTTTTGAGTTCACTTTCACGAACCGCGCCCAAAAGCTGCTGGCAGAGGACGGCATCTTCACCTTTTGCAAAGTTCAGTTCAAGTAGATTGCCGCCCGGCGTGCCAGAAAGCACTTTTTTTGCAATCTCTAAGTATTTATAGAATACGTCGTCTTCCAAATCAAGGAAGGGATGGGCAAACTTTAGCACAATATTTTTGCTGCCGCCCACATAACAGCCAGCCATGCGCGTAAATGAGCAGCCTTTCTTGGTCAGACGGCGGCGCAGCTCCAATACATCGCGTTTGGTGATATTCATAAAAGAAATTCCTTTCTTCATAGATAGAGTATTGCTTTTAGTATAAGGCTGTTTGGTCAGTACGTGCAAGCAAAATTTGCATTGAACGCATAAAACCCCGATGCATCATGGTGCGATGCATCGGGGAAAACAAGGTTAAATATTGGGGCGTTGGCGTGGGTCAGGACGGCGCTGTACATCGAAAGAGGGATTGTAAGCGTAGTAGTTCTTTGCGTCCAGATTTTCCTGCAAATCGCGCAGGGCATCGCCAAAACGCTGGAAGTGTACGACTTCGCGTGCACGCAGAAATTTGATTGGATCGCGTACATCAGGGTCATCGATCAGGCGGAGCAGGTTCTCGTAAGTTGTGCGTGCCTTCTGCTCTG
>JAHHRJ010000066.1 GCA_020025885.1 Butyricicoccus sp.
TAGGGGGACTGGGTTCCCCTGGAAAGGCTGTCAAAGTTCTTTGACAGCCTCAAGCCCCGAAAGGGGCTTTTTACGTTTGAAAGGGTATCTTATTTTGGGAACGTCACAGGGCTTTTATATGTGCTTAAAAGATTTGTTTTGGAAAGCAAGAGAAACGTGCCGCGGTCTCGCGGCGGAGACATAAGGGCTAGAACCTTGCGGTTCCCCAGCCCTTATGAATCCTGTCCCTCCCTCTCCATGAGATAGAAAAGCATACCGCCGACAGGGTGAGAATGTATGCACTCCGCACAGCGGGTGTGATGAAGTCGGCTTGCGTCTGCTTCCATGCCCAAAGGGTGGGAATGTATGAACGCCGCACAGTGGAAACGTGCAGCCATTCTCTGTGCTATTTTCTCATGATTGACTGCGCTGTTTATGGCTTGATCGAACAAGTCATAAACAGCATGATCGGAAATCGACCCACTGGGTCAATTCCCTGTTTCGATCATGCCTCAAAAGTTATCTAAAAAACCATGTTATCTTGTTAAACTTGGTATACACGCCACAAAACTGTTTGCTATTGCGTTTTTACTCACAAAAATTACCTAATTTTCATGTAGATTTGGCGCATGTTCTGGAGTATTTCCATAAAAAAGAGTTTACAAAGCGTAAAAGATACGTTAAAATAAAAGCAAGGTAACCATAAAGTGACCTTGCCTTTTGTAATTCTTGAGCACACAGAAAAATAATGGTTCTTTTTTGTTATTTCCTGTTGAACTCTTGCTCGATTTTTGGTATACTTACCACAGAGGCAAAGTAACTTACCACATATCCCCCCAACAATTATCATGTTTCTCATTTTTGTAAACCCTGTCTATAATGATATTTATATGGCGGCAACGCACTTTGCCTCCTGCCGTTCATAGGGGAATATAACACACATAACTACAAAATTTTTTAATGGAGATGTTTCACATGGATTCTTTTAGCGCTTCTCTGATGCAGGACAAGAGAGAGATCATTATTGCACCCACCATCTACAAATTCCCGGATTTTGGTGCGTTTGCGCAGGAGTTCGCTCTGGGTGAGCGCGATGTCGTCCTGACCAACGAGTTCATCTACAAGCCGTTCATGGAGCAGCTGGGTCTGCCGTGTACTTATGTATTCCAGGAGAAGTTCGGCGTTGGCGAGCCTTCCGAGGCAATGATCGAGACCATGTACGAGCAGATCCCTTATGATTCCTACGACCGCGTAATCGCAATCGGCGGCGGCGCAATCATGGACCTGTGCAAGCTGCTCGGCTGCAAGCGTCCGTCTTCTGTACATGAGCTGTTCTTCAAGCGTGAGCCTGTTGTAAACGAAAAAGAAGTTATCGCGATCCCGACCACTTGTGGCACTGGCTCAGAGGTTACCAACATCTCTGTTGCAATCGTAAAGGACGAGAAGGATGGCAAGCTGACCGGCGGCGAGACCAAGCTGGGTCTGGTTTCTGATGAGATCATTCCAACCAAGGTTTGCCTGATTCCAGATCTGCTCAAGACTCTGCCTTACAAGCCGTTTGCAGCTTCTGCAATTGATGCTCTGATCCATGCAACTGAGTCCTTCCTGTCCCCACACCGCAGAACAATGACTTCTGAGATGTACTCCGTAAAGGCGATCGAAATGATTCTCGAAGGCTTCCGCCGCATCGCTCTGGAAGGCGCCGAGACCCGTCTGTCCTACCTCGACGAGTACGTTACTGCTTCCCTGTACGCTGGCGTTGCATTCCTGAAGGCTGGCTGTGCAACTGTACATGCAATGTCCTTCCCTCTCGGCGGCACCTACCATGTACCGCACGGTGAGTCTAACTACGCACTGTTCGGCAAGATCCTCGAAATCTACGACGAGTACCAGCCGGAAGGCGAGCTCGGACGCTTCAAGGAGATTGTTGCACGTTGCCTCGGCTGCACCAAGGATGACGCACTGCGCACCCTGAACGTAACTTTGGAAAAGGTACTCGCACTCAAGCCTCTGCATGAGTACGGCTTCACTGAGGCTGACATCACTGGCTTCCCGGTATCTGTTATGGCGAACCAGCAGCGTCTCGTTACCAATTCCTACGCACCGATGACTCTGGAGCTGATGGAGCGCATTTACCGCGAGTGCTTCTAAATTTCAGGACAAACCGTTTCGATGTTTATGACCTGACCGGAAATTGACGCACTGGGTCAATTTCCGATTCGGTCTCCCCCAGACACAAAATCCGAGGCGCATGTCCCCGGATTTTGGGTATTTCATTTGCTTTTTCAACGCAAAACAAATCCAGCGAGAATCGAGAAAGAAAGGATACTGCTCTGTTATGATGACCAAAGACCAGTACATTGAATCCCTCCGTAAGCTCAACCTGAACCTGTGGATGTTCGGCAAGAAGATCGAGAATCCGGTAGACGATCCGGTAATCCGTCCTTCCTTGAACTCCTTTGCAGCGACTTATGAGCTGGCAGAGGATCCGCAGTATGAGGATCTCATGACTGCGACCTCCCATATAAGCGGCAAGAAGATCAACCGCTTCACCCACATGCACCAGTCCACAGACGATCTTATCAAGAAGGTAAAGATGCAGCGTCTGCTTGGTCAGAAGACCGCAGCGTGCTTCCAGCGTTGTGTTGGTATGGACGCAATGAACGCAGTGTTCTCTTCCACCTTCGAGATCGACGAGGCTTGCGGCACACAATACCATCAGAACTTTTTAAACTTCCTGCGCCGCGTACAGGACGAAGATCTGGCAGTTGACGGCGCAATGACTGACGTAAAGGGCGACCGTTCTCTGGCTCCGTCCAAGCAGGCAGACCCAGATCTGTTCCTGCACGTTGTTGAGCGTACCCCAGAAGGCGTATACGTTACTGGTGCAAAGGCGCACCAGACCGGTTTCGTAAACTCTCACGAAGTTCTGGTTATGCCGACCATCTCCATGCGCGAGGGCGACGAGGATTACGCAATTTCCTTTGCAATCCCGACCGATTCTGACGGTATCACCCTGATCTATGGTCGTCAGTCTTGTGACACCCGTAAGCTCGAAGAATACAACGACATTGACGTTGGCAACAAGGTTTACGGCGGACACGAGGTTCTGGTTATCTTCGACCACGTATTCGTACCGAATGATCGCATCTTCCTCAACGGCGAAGTGAAGTTCGCTGGCATGATCGTAGAGCGTTTCGCAGGCTACCACCGCCAGTCCTACGGCGGCTGTAAGGTTGGTGTTGGCGATGTTTTGATCGGCGCAACTGCACTGTCTGTTGACATGGCTGGCGCTTCCAAGGCTTCCCACGTGAAGGATAAGCTGATCGAGATGGTTCACCTGAACGAGACCCTGTACTGCTGCGGCATTGCATGTTCTTCTCAGGGCTCCAGGACCAAATCTGGTAACTACATCATCGACCTGCTGCTGGCGAATGTCTGCAAGCAGAACGTAACCCGCTTCCCATATGATATCGCACGTCTGGCACAGGATCTGGCTGGCGGCGCAATGGTAACCCTGCCGTCCGAGGCTGACTTCCGTCATCCGGAACTGCATGCTTACATTGATAAGTACTTCAAGGGCGTGGATTCTGTTTCCACAGAAGACCGTATGCGTGTCCTGCGCCTGATCGAGAACATGACCATGGGCACTGCGGCTGTTGGCTACCTGCCAGAGTCCATGCACGGTGCAGGTTCTCCGCAGGCACAGCGCATCATGATTGCCCGCCAGTGCAATATGGAAATGAAGAAAGAGCTTGCCAAGAAGATCGCTCGTATCGACTAAGGGATGCACTCTCTCAACAAAGGCACTCTATTGGGGAGTGCCTTTCTTTTCACCCAAAGCCCGCTCTTTTCTGGTTTGAGCGGCTTCCACTCACCCCCAATTGCTCCAAGAGGAGCGTGAAAATAGACGTATGAAAACAAAGATTGCCGTTAAGTTTTGCGGCGGCTGCAATCCAGGTTATGATCGCGGCGCAGCATATCAGGAGATCCGTTCCGCCACAGCAGATACTGCTGAACTCTCTCTCCCGACGGACGGAGCACACTATGATGCACTATTAATCATCCGCGGCTGTACCGGCTGCCCTTACCTATACGATGAGATTGACGCAGATGCGCGTATTCTGTGCGTCAAGCGGGATGACATACCGGAGGTCATTGAAAAAATCCGGAACTACAAAATGAAGGAATGATACACCTTGAAAAAAGTAAGAATTCTGTCAGCTGAAGAAGCTGCTCTGCTCGTGCAGGATGGCGACACCATCGCAACTGGCGGCTTTGTAAGCTGCGCATGCCCAGAGACCCTCTCTACCGCACTGGAGAAGCGTTTTCTGGAGACCGGACACCCGAAGGATCTGACCCTGTTCTTTGCAGCTGGTCAGGGACACCGTGACGGCACCGGCGGCGACCACTACGGTTACGAGGGCATGGTAAAGCGTGTTATCGGCGGTCACTGGGACCGTGCACCGCGTCTGGGCGAGCTGGCACTGACCAACAAGATCGAGGCATACAACCTGCCGCAGGGCGTTATCTCCCATATGTATCGTGATATCGCCGCACACAACATCGGCACCATCACCCATGTTGGTCTCAAGACTTTCGCTGACCCGCGCAACGGCGGCGGCAAGCTCAACGCGTGCACCAAGGAAGATCTGGTCAAGGTAGTAAACATCGACGGACACGAGCGTCTCCTCTATAAGGCGTTCCCGATCAACGTTGTATTCCTGCGCGCTTCCTATTGTGACGAGTTCGGCAACTGTACTGTACACCGCGAGATCGGGCCGCTGGACGTCACCGCAATGGCACAGGCTTGTAAGAACTCTGGCGGACGTGTCATCGTGCAGGTTGAAAAGATCGTGCAGGGCGGCTCTCTCGATCCGAAGCTGGTTGCAATTCCGGGTATCTACGTTGACTCTGTTGTGATTGGCTCTGATGAAGACAACATGCAGTGTCTGGGTATGCCATACGATGGCGCACTGACCGGCGAATTCCGCATTCCGGTGGATGCAATTCCTTCTATCCCGCTCGATGCAAAGAAGATCATTGCACGCCGCGCTGCAATGGAGCTGCCGCCCGATGCAATCGTAAACCTGGGCACTGGCGCACCGGAGAAGATCGCAAATGTTGCAGCGGAAGAAGGCATTTCCGATAGCATGACCCTGACCGTTGAGGCGGGTTCGATTGCAGGCATTCCATACGGCGGCACACAGTTCGGTGCTGCTGCAAACGCAATGTGTATCATTCCCCACAACGTACAGTTTGACTTCTATCAGGGTGGCGGCTTGGACGTTGCATTCCTCGGTCTGGCTGAGACTGCACCAAACGGAGACCTGAACGTATCCAAGTTTGGCACACGTCTTGCCGGTGCGGGCGGATTCATTGATATCACTCAGAACGCAAAGAAGGTTGTTTACTGTGGTACCTTTACTGCAAAGGGACTGCGGACTGCATGTGAAAACGGCAAGCTCGTAATCACACAGGAAGGCTCCAAGAAGAAGTTCGTTCCGCAGGTTGAGCACATCACCTTCTCTGGCGACTATGCAAACGAAGTACACCAGCCAGTGCTATACATCACCGAGCGTGCTGTATTCGAGCTGCGTCCGGAGGGTGTGACCCTCATCGAGATCGCACCGGGCATTGATCTCCAGACACAGATCCTCGACCAGATGGACTTCAAGCCGCAGATTGCAGAAGAGCTGATTATGATGGACGAGCGCATTTTCCGTGAGGAAAAAATGGGTCTGGCAGACTGCTAAAAAGATGCTTTTTGGAAAAATGGCACGAATTGGTTTTGTTTCTAATATTTACCAGTGAACTGCTGGTCTTTTTGTGATATTTTGCACGAAAAAATTTTTAGAATTTCAAAGATTTCTCTTCCATTTTACCAAATAGTTTGATAAAATTATAACGAAGTGTGGGGCAGAAAACCTGCTCCACCACGCCGACGAAGAGTCCCAAAATAACACAGACTCTTTCGAACCGAAACAAAAAAAGGAGAGTTTCCAATGAACGTTTATATTTGCTCAGCAGCTCGTACTCCAATCGGCAGCTATGGTGGTACTCTGCGTGATGTACATTCGTCTGTGCTTGGTACTGTGGCTGCAAAGGCTGCGATCGAGCGTGCTGGCATTGACAAGGACGCAATCGACGAAGTTGTATTTGGACAGGTACTGCAAGGCGGCGTTGGTCAGAACGTAGCACGTCAGATCAGCCTCGGCGCAGATCTTTCTCTGGCAATTCCTGCAATGACTCTGAATAAGGTATGTGGCTCCTCCATGCGTGCCATCTCTCTTAGTTCTCAGCTCATCCGCTCCGGCGAAAATCAGCTGATGCTGGTTGGCGGCTGCGAGTCCATGTCCGGTGCTCCATACATCTCCCACAACATGCGTTGGGGCGCACGTATGAACGATGTAAAACTGGTTGACATGATGGTTTACGACGGCGTATTTGATGTATTCAATCAGTATCACATGGGCATTACCGCAGAAAACGTTGCTGAGAAATACGGTATCACCCGTGAGATGCAGGATGAAATTGCATACAACTCTCAGATGAAGGCTGCGAAGGCAGTTGCATCTGGTCGCTTCAAGGAAGAAATCGTTCCAGTTGAAGTAAAGAAAAAGAAGGAAACCATTGTTTTTGATACCGATGAATATGTAAAGGCACAGACCACTTTGGAGGGTCTTGCAAAGCTGCGTCCGGCATTCAAAAAGGACGGTACCGTTACTGCCGGTAACGCTTCCGGTATCAACGATGCAGGTGCTGCAATGATCATCGCTTCTGAGGACTATGTAAAGGCGCACGGTCTCAAGCCACTGGCTAAGATCCGCTCCTTTGGTTCTGTTGGCTGTGATCCGTCCATCATGGGTGTTGGTCCGATTGAGTCCACCCGTCAGGCTCTGAAGCGTGCTGGTCTGACCGTTGCTGACCTCGACCTGATCGAGTCCAACGAAGCATTTGCTGCACAGGCTGCTGCTGTGAATACTGAGCTGGGCTTTGACCTTGACAAGGTAAACGTAAACGGCGGTGCAATCGCTCTGGGTCACCCGATCGGTGCAGCAGGCTGCCGTATCAGCACCACTCTGATTCACGAGATGATTAAGCGCGATGTGACACTGGGTCTTGCAACCATGTGCATCGGCGGCGGCATGGGCGAAGCTCTGATTGTAGAGCGCGACGAGCTGTGTAAGTAATTTTGGCTGTGAGGTGGGACAGCACAAAATGCTGTCCCTCTCCCCTGATTTAACAAGGAGATAAAGAAATCATGACTGACGTATTCGTTGAAAAGAAGGGCCACGTAGCCGTTATTACCATCAACCACATGCAGGCAATGAACGCACTGTCTACTGATATGTACGCACAGCTCGAGGAGGCTTTCGACTCTGTTGAGGCTATGGATGACGTATATGCAGTGGTTCTGACTGGTTCTTCTGTGGTAAACAAGAAGGGTAAGACTGTAAACTCCTTCGTTGCTGGCGCAGATATCGCACAGATGTCCACCATGACCGTTATGGAAGGCAAGGCATTCGGCAACGATTCCAACCGTGTTTGCCGCAAGATCGAGAACTTCAAGCGTCCGGTGATCGCTGCAATCAACGGCTTCTGTCTCGGTGGAGGCTGCGAACTGGCAATGTGCTGTGACATCCGTCTGGCATCTGATAACGCACTGTTTGGTCAACCAGAAGTTGGTCTGGGCATTACTCCGGGCTGCGGCGGCACCCAGAGACTGGCGCGCATCGTAGGTCTGGGCAAGGCTAAGGAAATGCTGTACACCGCACGCGGCAATTACAGCGCACAGGCTGCGCTCGAAATGGGTCTTGTAAACTACGTTTATCCGCTGGATCAGCTGATGGACGAGGCTATGAAGCTCGCGGAAGAGATCGCTGCACAGGCTCCGATTGCTGTTGCTCTGACCAAGGAAGCTGTAAATGTTGGCATGCAGATGGATCTGGATTCCGCTCTCAAGCTGGAAGGCAACTGCTTCGGCGAGTGCTTTGCAACCGAGGATCAGAAGTACGGCATGGCTTACTTCCTCGATAAGAATCGCGACAAGCCGGCAAAGGCATTCCAGAACAAGTAAGCAATTTTTTTGAAATAAAGCATTTTTAGAGGAGAGAGTAAATTATGAAGGTTTGCGTATTTGGCGCTGGCAACATGGGCGCACGCATTGCAGAAGTATTCCTGACCCACGGCCATGAAGTTACCATGGTTGACATCAAGGACGAATTCGTACAGGGTGGCGTAAGCCGCATTGATGGCGATTTATCCTTCCTCGTAAAGAAGGAAAAGATGACCGAGGAGCGCAAGAACGAGCTCATGAACGGTGGTCACCTGAAGACTTCTACCGATCGCAATGCAGCAAAGGATGCTGATTTCGTAATCGAAGTTATTCTGGAGAACATGGATCTCAAGAAGGATCTGCTTCGTGATCTGGATAAGATCTGCCCAGAGCATACCATCTTTGCATCCAACACCTCTGCCCTGTCTATCACCGAGATGGCAGCTTGCATCTCGAACCGTGCAGACAAGTTCATTGGCTGCCACTTCTTCAACCCGGCGCAGATCATGAAGCTGGTTGAGGTAACCCGTGCAATGCAGACCTCTGATGAAACTTTTAACTTCACATTCGATCTGATGACCAAGCTGGATAAGACTCCGGTTGCAGTTCACGAAGGTCCTGGCTTTGTTGTAAACCGCATCCTGATCCCGATGATGAACGAAGCAATTGGCATCTATGCGGATGGTCTGGCTTCCCCGACTGACATCGATATTGCAATGCAGAATGGCGCAGGCATGAAATCTGGTCCTCTGCATACTGCTGATCTCGTTGGTCACGATGTAAATTTGGCTATTATGGAGACCCTGTACCGCGAGACAGGTGATCCGAAGTACCGTCCGCATCCGTTGCTCCGCAAGATGGTTCGTGCTGGCTGGTTGGGTCAGAAGACTGGCAAGGGCTTCTTCACCTATGAAAAGCCGTTCGGCAAGGAAGTTCCTGGCGGCGACCTGACTGTTCGCTAATTTCAAAAGCTCTCCATTTTCATATTCTGTGTAAGAACAGAAGAAAACGCCTCGGCATACGCCGGGGCGTTTCAGTGTGTCAAAAAAGTCACTGCGCCCTTTTTATTTTGGAGCGAAGCGACCTTAA
>JAHHRJ010000067.1 GCA_020025885.1 Butyricicoccus sp.
GTATCTAGGGGGACTGGGTTCCCCTGGAAAGGCTGTCAAAGTTCTTTGACAGCCTTATTACTCTTATATTTCATACAAACATTATATGTCACAATGCTATTTCATACAAGAACCAAATCTCTATATGTAGAAAAACACAATGTGGCTTATATCCTCATAACTAAAGCAAGGGGTATTACGCCACATTTGATAAACACTTTACCGCAAAGGAATGAACCCAATGAATCAGAAAAAAACTTTCGTCTCTCTGGAGCAAGTTCAGGAGATGGTAAAAACGTATCCCACCCCCTTTCACCTGTATGATGAAAAGGGCATCCGTGAAAATGCGCGCCGCGTAAGGGAAGCATTTGCATGGAATCCGGGATTCCGTGAATATTTTGCAGTCAAGGCGACCCCAACCCCACGCCTTCTACAAATTTTGAAAGAAGAAGGCTTTGGCTGTGACTGCTCGAGCTACACCGAGCTTTTGATGAGCGAAGCGGTTGGACAGACGGGACATGATATCATGTTCTCCTCGAATGTAACGCCAGCGGAGGACTTTGCGCTGGCGGCAAAGCTGGGCGCAATCATCAACTTTGATGACATTACCCACATTGATTTTTTTGAAAAAATTGCTCCATTTCCGGAAACCATGTCCTGCCGTTACAATCCGGGCGGTGATTTCAAGATTGAAAATGAAATCATGGATACCCCACAGGATGCAAAGTACGGCATGACCCGTGCGCAGATGACCGAAGCTTTCCGCAAGCTGAAAGAAAAAGGCGTCAAGCACTTTGGCATTCATGCATTCTTGGCGTCTAACACGGTTGCCAACGAGTATTACCCCGTGCTTGCGCGTCTGCTCTTTGAGACAGCGGTAGAACTGCACAAGGAAACTGGTGTGCATATCGCCTTTGTAAATCTGTCTGGCGGCGTTGGCATTCCCTACCGTCCAGAACAGCAGGCAAGCGATATTATGGTCATTGGTGAGGGCGTGCGCAAAGCCTATGAAGAGGTGCTCGTTCCGGCTGGCATGGACGATGTTGCGATCTACTCGGAAATGGGACGCTTTATCCTCGGACCTTATGGCTGCCTCGTGACCCAGTGCCTGCATCATAAGCACACCCACAAGGAATATGTTGGTCTAGACGCCTGTGCGGCAAACCTTATGCGTCCTGCCATGTATGGTGCATACCATCATATCACCGTGCTCGGCAAGGAAGATGCACCGCATGACCACAAGTACGACGTGACTGGCGGTCTTTGCGAAAACAACGATAAGTTTGCAATCGACCGTATGCTGCCAGAAATCGAAGATGGTGACTATCTCGTGATTCACGACACCGGCGCACATGGTTTCTCTATGGGCTATAACTACAACGGCAAGCTGCGCTCTGCTGAGGTACTGCTCCGCGAGGACGGCTCTACCGAGCTGATTCGCCGCGCAGAGACACCGGAAGACTATTTTGCAACCTTTGATTTCACAGGGCTGTTTGACAAAAAGTAAAAATCGGCTTACAAACACAAAAAGTGGTGAGAAAAATTCTCACCACTTTTCATTTTAATATCTTAGGTTTATAGCACTGCAATCACCTTGCGCATCAATGCGCGGAAGGTCTGTCCGCGCTCATTTGCCATCTGCTTGACTTCTTCATCAGACAACGCATTGCCGGTGATCCCTGCCGCCATATTTGTAATCATGGAAACGCCCAATACAGGCAGTCCACAATAGGACGCCGCAATGCTTTCAAATACCGTGGACATACCGACTGCATCGCCGCCCAGTGCACGGAACATGCGAATTTCTGCCGTGGTCTCATACTGCGGTCCATTGACACCCACATAAACGCCATGATGCAGTCGAACATTGCACTGCTGCGCCGCAACATCCGCAAGATCACGCAGTGCCTTCGGGTACACATGGCACATATCGGGAAATCTTGCACCAACCCGCTCGTCATTTGCACCTGTCAGTGGGCTTTTTCCAGTCATGTTGATATGGTCATCAAACACCATAAAATCGCCTGCACAGAACTCTGTATTGATGCCGCCCGCCGCGTTGGTTAGAATCACAGCTTTTGCACCCAATGCTTTGAGTACCAGAATCGGATATGCAACCTCTTGCGGCGTATATCCCTCATAGCCATGCAGACGCCCCTGCATACACAGAACGGTTTTGCCCGAAAGCTGTCCCAGCACCAAGCGTCCTGCATGATCCGGTGCGGTGGAACAGCAGAAATGTGGGATTTCTCCAAATGGAACTGCAATCTGGTTTTCCAATTCGTCTGCAAGTGGTCCAAGTCCTGAGCCAAGCACCAAAGCAACCTCTGGCGCACGTCCATCAAACGCCTGTCTCAAAAATTCCGCACTTTGCTCAACCTTTTCATACATACCAATCTCTCCCTGTGCCAATAAACTGCTATTTATAGCTGCTTTAAAATTGTATTTGTTTCCTGCTGGGTCTCATACATGACCTTTTCGATATCAATGGTCTTGTATTCGCCGTCCTGATAGAGCACCTTGCCGTCCACCATCGTCAGGCATACATCGGAGCCCTGTGCGGCGTAAACCAGATTGGTTGTCCAGTCATGTGCCGGAACCATCCACGGTGTATGCACATCCAGCACCGCAACATCTGCTTTCATGCCAACGCGCACAAAACCGCTGTCTGTGCGTCCCTGCGACTGCATACCGCTGATGGTTGCCGCTGTGAGTGCCTGCTCTGGTGTTACAACAGTCGGGTCTTGTGACGCACCCTTATAAAGATTTGCAAACAGGAAAATCTCTTTGAATAAGTTCAGGTTGTTGTTGGATGCCACACTATCTGTTCCGAGTGCAACACGTACACCATGACGCAGCATTTTAGGTACACGCGCAAATCCGCTTGCGAGCTTCATATTGCTGACCGGACACGCTGCAACAGTCACGCCCTTGTGCGCCAAAATCTCGAAATCATTTTCCTCCAGCCATACACAGTGCGCCGCCGTAGTCGGCTGATTGAACAAGCCCAGCTTTTCAAAATATGCCGCTGGTGTCATGCCATGACGCTGTTTGCACTCCTCATGCTCCAGCTTGGTCTCGGACAAATGAATATGCACATTGCTCCCCGTCTGTACGGCGTGTTTTGCAAGTGCTTCCACCACCTTTGGTGTGGTCGTATACTCACCATGGATGCACAGATCAATTTTCAGTCTGCCATCCCCTGCACCATGATAACGCTCAAGCAAATCGCAGTTGTCGCGATATGCCGCGGTCTGTTCATAGTCGCTGTCATCAAACACGGTAAGACCGCGGCTCAGGTTGCACTTGATGCCGGTTTCCAAAATTGCATCTGCCATCGTCTGGCTGAAAAAGTACATATCAGTAAAGGAAACCGTACCAAAACGCAGCATTTCCGCGATCGCAAGCCGTGTTGCGGGCGCAACTGCCGCATCACTGAGCTTGTCCTCAAACGGGAAAATACGCTCATTGAGCCAGCGCTGGAGCGACAAATTTTCGCCATAGCCGCGCAGCAAGGTCATGGGCGCATGGGAATGGGCGTTAACAAGACCGGACATGAGCAGCTTTCCCTTGCCGCAGTAGCTTTCTCCCCAGTCTCCCTCCGGCTTTTCTGTGCCGATATAAGCAATCTGATCGCCCTTAACGCCCACATACTGTCCATGCAGCACAGTAAACTGATCGGTCAAAACAGAAATATTTTCAAAAATCATCGTTTGATTCCTTTCTCCTCATTCTCTCTGGTTTTGTTCACTAGGCTTTTCCTTATTATATACCGATTTCCATATTTTTGCCATGCTCTTTTTCTTTTTGACCACATGGTATTTTTGCATTACAAAAAGCACGGCTATGAACCAATAAAGTTCATAGCCGTGCTTGTTCTCACACCCAACGGAGCATATCTTTCTTCATGCGTGAAATAATACGCTTTTCCAGCCGTGAAATATAAGATTGTGAAATCCCGAGAAGGTCTGCGACCTCTTTTTGGGTCATACTCCGTCTGCCGCCAAGTCCAAACCGCAAAGATATGATCTGCTGTTCTCGCTTGGGCAAATGGGAAAGTGCCTGCCGGAGCAGCTGCCGGTCTACATCGTCTTCGATCGGACGAATAACGCTATCCGGCTCTGTACCCAAAATATCCGACAGTAGAAGTTCATTTCCATCCCAATCAGAAGAAAGCGGCTCATCAAAAGAGATCTCTGTGCGCTGTCCAGATACCTTACGCAGATGCATCAAAATCTCGTTTTCAATGCAGCGAGAAGCATAGGTCGCAAGCTTCACATTCTTATCTGTCTTATACGTTCCCACCGCCTTAATAAGTCCAATCGTGCCAATCGAAATGAGATCTTCCACTCCGATCCCTGTATTTTCAAATTTACGCGCAATATATACGACGAGACGCAGATTATGTTCTACCAAAGTGTCCCGCGCTTCGCGGTCTCCCTCCATGAGTCTCGCGATGCACGCGCTTTCCTCTTCTCCAACAAGCGGCGGCGGTAAGACTTCTGATCCACCTATGTAATACACCCCATTGCCGCATAGTCCGCGCAAACGCTCGATCATTCTTATGAGCCACTGTTTCCACTCCATTGCTGTTCTCCTTTCAAATCCCGATCAGTCCATCATACCGCCCACCTGCGAAGCGGTCTGCACTGATTGCCGCGAGCTGACACACTGTTTTTCCATTCTGCATCTGTACTTTATCTGGTCGAAATGCCAAAAGCAGCCCACCAGACTGCCCAACTGCATGATAGGGAAGCAAACAAAATCGCGTGCGCCATGCCTCTGGCAGACACGCCATCTGTGTTCCCGCATTGTCCACACGCAAACCATTGATGACGCTGACCAGCTCCGCCGGAAAAAGCTGTGCCGCTGCATAGCGATCAATCAGCAGGGCTGGTCTGCCGCTTACGGGTTCACAAAGCGTGTTTCCCGTGTCACACAGCAAATGAAACACAGCATGTTTGCCTGCAAACTGGATCTCAACCATTGCACTTGGACGCTCCCCACCGTCCTGCCCTGCTGCACCACGGAACAGCAGCCCACTCGCACACCAACAAATCAACGCCGCTGGAATGATAATGCGAAGCGGTACATCTAAGTAATACATGCCATTGACGCGCAAAACTGCACCCGTCGCCTGTCCGAGTGCCAGCACCGCGCCCGCACAAGCACAGGAAACCATTGCAAACACCACCTCAACCCGCAGCAGTCTCCCCCGACACTGCGAAAACACCAGCGCCACCATCGCTGCACCTGCTATGAGTTCACATAGTGGGTGCTGCAAAAAAGCCGTTGCGGGCAAAACAGCAAACACCGCATACAGTGCCCCCAGCACCGCGCCCATGAGCAGTCTGCTCCGTGCGGTGAATACCCCTGCGATCCGTGCCGTTGCAAGCAGCAGCAGATAATCCATTGCCAAATTGATGAGTGCCAGCACATCCAGATAAATGACCATGGCCTCCCTCCCTGTTGTTTTATCTTAGCAGAGATACGCGGCAGATTTTGTCCAAAGCGCGGACAGACAAAAAAATCCTCCAATCGTTAAATACGATCAGAGGATTTTTTGTTAAGGCAATGCCGCATAATTCAGCAAGAGCGATTTTCGGAAAAATTTCTCGTCAGAAAAAGGTGTGAATCCGCAGGAATCCTTGATGGACTTCAAGGATTCACAACGAATTTATGGCGCGAAATTTTCGCAAAGCGCCGCAGATGACATTGTGCAGTGTTGCCTTAAATCAAAGAGATGGGTGCAGACAGCGTTTTTCCATTTGAGAGCATCATGGTAACAGTCACGCCGCCGCGCTTTCCCTGAGTGAGGTCAAGCAATGCATCTCGTTTCAAGATGATCTGATTGCCCATGATAGTATACTGTGCTGGCATTGCAAGCTGTTTGTTCTCCAGAAGCACTGCCTGCACAACAACACTTTGGTCAATATTCAGCGAGATCATGACATCTCGATTGGCAACATGTCCCGCAACTGCACTGAACTGTAAGTTTTGCCTCAAATCATCTTGGATGATATTATTCTGCGGCGTGTTCGTTTGTGGGATATTATTTTCTGGTGTTGGAACCTGTGTCCCCCCAGAGAAATGGATTACCGCAGTTGGATTTACGCCTGTGCTCATAATGACTTGCAGCGTATGTGTACCATTGGGCAGTCCTTGGAATGCAGGAGCAAGCAAACGAATGGAACCGGTTACCCCATCATATACATACTGCGTCCCATTTTCCAACATACGATCTGCCAGCATGACAGAGCGCACCGCCGATTTATCATCTGAAGTGATCGCAAATACCACATCACCTGCTGCATTCATCTGGATCGTGCTTGGGCTTAGTGTATGATTGGGCTGCGTGCGGTTGGTGGATACCTTTGCACCTTTGATCGTTGCGGATACGCCCTTATGGAAGGAGTAGGTCGCTGGCTCAATCGCAGATACCGAACCAGAAGCTGCAAAGACTGCATTCTGGATTGTGCCACTGCCTTCGATCGCGGACGCGCCCTTTACCGTGAGCGACTGCACATACGCATCTGGTGCTGCGATCATGCGATTTTTTCCGGTCAGTGTCACATCTGCAAAGCGTCCATTCAGCGTAACTGGTGTATTCTTATCCCCTGTCACGCTGATTTTCTGGAATCCTTCCGCACCAGCCTGCAAATTCGTTTGAATGAGCTGTGCAGTCGTTGCCGTTGTGACCTGTGCAATGCTGGTCATGCCCGCGGATGTAACCTTAATCTCTCTGCCTGTAAACGGTGAGCTGATGTAAAGATCGTTCGCCTGTACATGATTGAGCTGAACATTGCCGCCTGCTATGACCAATCGTCCCTTGACTGTCACATGATCCAGCGTCACGGCTGCTTGCTTCAGACCCTCACTCAGATACAGATTTCCTGAAACAGTCATACCCATTAAGCTGGACGGTGTGCTGACTGTTACATTTTTCGTATCTCGATTGAGTGACGTACTATTATAAGAAGCACCATCTTGATTCAAGATCGTTCCGGTAAAGAAATACAAGATCTTTGCCGCTTCGCCGCGTGTTACGCTTCGTTGAGGTTGGAACGTATTGTTGGTATATCCTGCAATATAGCCATTATCCAATCCCCATTTGATATAGGGTGCGCTCCATGTTGCAATCTTCGCGCGATCGGAGAATTTGAGCTGACTTGGCTTGACCGTTCCAGCATTGATCTTACACAGACGACCAAGGATCGTAATCGCCTGTTCGCGTGTGATCTCCTTTTCTGGTGCCATCTGCGTAGCAGAAAGTCCCGAAATATAGCCATATTTTACGGCAATACGCACCGACTGATAATACCACTGATTCTTGGGCACGTCTTTATACTTACTGATATCTGCTTCTTCCGTAAAGCCAAAAGCACGGTTGATATACCGCATAAATTCTGCACGGGAAATGGCAGTTGCTGGCGTGAAATGTCCCTTGCCGTTTGGATTGATCACACCATGTGCACTGAGCGAACGGAAATAAGGTTCTGACCAGTGCCCTGTAATATCATCTGGCGCCGCATAAGCGACCGAACCGATACAATACACCGCAACCAGCAGACACAGCAGACTGCGGATAAATTTTTTCAGCATGTCTCTTTCCTCTCTTTCTGAATGCTTGTTATTATACCAGCTTTTCTCTTACATTTCCAGCCCCATTCATTTACTGCGCGTATAACGTACAAATTGCCGCCCTTTTCGGCTCATTCCGCCAAGTTCCAGCACCTTTGCGCGTCCGAGTCCACGCACTGTGATTTTATCCGCCGGCGAAATATCCGCATCTGGTTTGAGGCACTGCATCTGGTTGAGGAACACGGTCCCCTTTGCAATACGCTCCTGCATCTGCGCACGCGAAAGCCGGAACACAAGTGCCGCAACGCTGTCAAGACGCAAAGACGCGACCGAACCCTCGCCGGTTTCTTCTTCCGCTTCTGGCATTTCAAATGCATCCAGTGACACTTTTTCCAGTGTGATCCGCTTGCGTCCTGCACGCAAAAAATTCATCTCAATAAAGTCTGCCATATCTTCTGTGACAAACAAATCTGCCCCTGTCTGTGTGATGACGATATCCCCAAGGACTGCCCGCTCGATCCCCAGCCCCATAAGTGCCCCTAGGTAATCGCGGTGTGTTAATGTGTCCGCTTGGCTTTTCGTTGCACGCAATAACACCAACGGGCATTGATCCGGCGAAACAGCATCTTCCGGCGTCAAATAATCGGGCAGAAAAAGTGCCATCACACGCTCTGCATCTGTATAACCACCCCAAAATACGGTTTGTTTGGTAAGTCCAGCTTGCTGCACAGCCTGTGTACAAAGGGTGCGTTCACGCAGATCCAAAAAGCGTGTATGCGTCAAATAAGCGCGTTCCTGACTCACTGCAAAGCGATCAAACAACTGCCGCAGCAGCAGCTTATCCTCTGGCGTTTTTGTGAGTGTCGCAATCACCTGTTCTTGTGTTTTCATTGTGAAAGTATCTCCTGTTTTGCAAGGTCATGGGGTTTGACACTCCCCATGTCTAAAGACAGGGGATTCTCAGTTCGCTGACCGTAGCCTGCACCGTGCGAGGTCTTACATGGTCTCCCTGAGCGTATTGGTTCGGGTGTGTCCCACCCTACCATATTTACATCTACG
>JAHHRJ010000068.1 GCA_020025885.1 Butyricicoccus sp.
GTCGCTTCGCTCCAAAATAAAAAGGGTGCAGTGACTTTTTTGACACGCTGAAAAAAATCACACCATGAAAATGGCGTGATTTTTTATGCTTTTATTGAGATCCTGTGTCACTCTGCTTGTCAGAGAGAGAATCTTGCTGGGTGACCTCATTATGAGACGATTCGGGAGGATGCGGAGCGTTCGGGCAATAGTAGCTTGACCAATCATTTTTCTGTGTTTGGTTTTGTTTTTTTGTCTGCTTACGGACACGTCTGCGTGTAAAGTATGCCACAATGATCAAAAGGATAACAAGAGGCCAATTACCGATGAGGAATAAGAGCGCACCCTTGATAAAGTGTACAAATGCATAAGTGCCTTCAGTAAAGGAGTGCTTTGCATCAGATAAGAATGTGATTGATTGAGGCATGTTGGATAGGGTATGTACTTCGTATAAAGACAGATCAATGGTAGAGAGGTTAATGAGACTATCATATTTGTTTAAGGTTCCCTGTAAAGAGTCAATTTCCGTCTGTACATTCGCAATAGCTCCTTCGAGTTGGATGATATCTTCTATTTTTGTTGCTTTTTCCAAAAGTGCAAGCAGACGGTCGCGCTTGGTCTTCTGAGCTTTTAGGCGCATTTCTTGATCGAAGTAATGCTCACTGACATCGTCCAGGGACTCTTGTTTATCAATGATGGTGCACAGTTCTCCGGTCTGCTTTAAGAAGCCTGTATAGTGTTCTTTTGGAATACGCAAGGTATAGGAGATGGAGCGGCTTCCAATTTGACCATACAAATTGCTGTATTCGATGAAGCCACCAAACTGTTTGACCAATGCTTCGATATCGGTCATTGCCTTTGGAAAATCAGTCGTTTCAGCGGTAAGCTCAGCGGTGTAGATGAGCTTTGTGTTGAGAGTTTGTGTTGGTTCAGAGGGGGATTCATCACCGGCTATGGTGATGTTTTTATCTGCATTCGTGCTTTCGTGAAAGCCAACATCCATGGTGTTTTCTGATTGCAGTGCGTGGGTTGAGCTGGAGCTGCCGCCGCAGGCAGTCAATAGCGCCGCGATGAGTGCCCAACAGATTAGCAGGGCTTGTGGTTTGTGTTTTTTCATACAAGAATACCTCATGTCTAAAACGGATCTAAATGGTACTCGTATTGTACCATTTAGATTCATGAGATGCAAGTATGCGAAAGGTACTGTTATTGTTTTGCAAACAGCTCCCGAAAGCCAATCCCGAGCAATAAAACGCCAAATCCCCGACGAATCAGTGACAAATCAAGGTGTGCAGCAAGATAGCATCCAGCAATGGATAGCGGAATGCCAGCAGCGATACAAAAACATACAGCTTTCTTATCGATCAGCCTGTTTTTCCAGTGGCTGTAAAGTGCAGGAGGCGCACAGGCGAGAAAGTATAATAGGTTCATGCCAGCTGCTTGATGCTGGGAAACTTCCATGATGCAGGTGAGCCAGAGCATTAAGAGTGAACCGCCGCCGATGCCAAAGCCAGAGAGAATGCCAGTCAGTAAGCCGACAAGGGCTGCAAAAAGAAACATCATCATAACAACAGCACCGCCCGAATTCCACCGTATAGAATGAGTACACCGAAGATACGGCGCAGCCAGAGCATTTTCATATTCTGGAAGATACGTCCAGCGATCAAACCGCCGATCGCGCCGCCAATCAAATAGGGAAGTGTCTGCATAATAGACAGTGCACCATTTTGGTAATATAAAATGACAGAAACGATAGAAAGTGGGAAAATAATTGCAACTGAGGTGGCAAATGCAGTGCGCTGAGAAAGTCCGCACCAACGAGAAAGCAAAGGCACCAGAAACAAGCCACCGCCAGCTCCGAAAAGACCGTTGGTGAGTCCGGCAAGCGCGCCTGTGCAAAGATAGCGATATTTTTTGGACATAAAAATCCCTCCATGCACAGTATGCACAGAGGGAGAAAGAACTATGTTACATTGCGAGAAAACTTATACCTTGCTTGCCCATTTGCCAGTTGCGGCAGCGGTCAGATAAGCATTGATAAAGCCGTCGATATCGCCGTCCATAACTGCGTTGATGTTTGCAGACTCAAACGCAGTACGGGTATCCTTTGCCAAGGTGTAAGGCATGAAGACATAGGAACGGATCTGACTGCCCCATTCGATCTTCTTCTGGTCGCCCTTGATATCGGAAATTTTATCCAGATGTTCGCGCTCCTTGATCTCAACCAGCTTAGAACGCAGCATCTTCATACAGTTGTCCTTGTTCTGGAACTGGGAACGCTCGGTCTGGCAGGCAACAACAATGCCGGTCGGTTTATGGATCAGACGTACCGCGGAGGAGGTCTTGTTGATGTGCTGACCGCCTGCACCAGAGGAACGGAATACCTGCATTTCGATATCTGCTGGGTTAATTTCAACGTCCTGAGAGTCATCTGCAATTTCAGGAATGACTTCGATTGCAGAGAAAGAGGTGTGACGACGTCCAGAGGAGTCAAACGGAGAAATACGAACCAGACGATGTACGCCCGACTCGCCCTTGAGGTAGCCGTATGCGTTTTCGCCTTCGATCAAGATATCAGCAGACTTGAGTCCCGCTTCTTCGCCATCCTGATAGTCCATGATCTTATAGGTAAAACCATGACGTTCTGCCCAGCGGGTGTACATACGATAAAGCATGGAGCACCAATCCTGCGCCTCGGTTCCGCCGGCGCCTGCATGGAATGATACCAGTGCATTGTTTTTGTCGTATTCACCGGTTAGGAGGGTTTGCAGTTTCTGACGGTTCATGCTGTCCTCAAGTTCTGCATAACCAGTTTCTAGCTCTTCCAGCATGGACTCGTCATCTGATTCGATGGCAAGTTCGCACAGAGTAATGAGATCTTCCCACTGTGCATACATCTGATTAAAGGTCTCGATCTTGCCTTTGAGTGCGCCCATACGAGATACGACTTTTTGAGAAGATTCCGGATCATCCCAGAAACCGGGTTGTGAAGACTTCATTTCCAGCTCTTCTACCTCGCGGCGCGCCTGCTCCAGTCCGAGGTTGCCGCGCAGCTCTTCAATTGCTGGCTCTAAGTTGTTCAGTTTTACTTTATATTCTTCAAATTGCAGCATTTCCTGTGCTCCTTTATGAGATTTAAGATTTCCACTTATTTTCTATTATAATATACGAGGGGGCGGGCTGTAAAGAATTTTTGCGCCGACCCTTGACAATTGGGCACAAAGCGTTTATCATGAAAAGCACATAAAAGGGAGTAGCTCACGCATTGCGTGGAGTGTTGTCCGTCAATACGACTCGGTTTACCGGTCCGGACCGCTTCGGAAGCAGCGAGACTTTTATTGCATTATTTATTTTGTCGTGCAATAAAGGTCTTTTTTGTTGCACGAAACGGGAAGGAGCGTTTTTTTATGTCGCCAATGTCATCTGTTGTATGTATTTTAGGTGGTTTTTTACTGCTGGTTAAGGGTGCAGACTGGTTTGTATCCGGTGCATCTGGTTTGGCGCACCGGCTGGGGATTCCGCCGCTTGTGATCGGTCTAACGATCGTAGCATTTGGCACTTCGGCACCAGAGCTTGCAGTTAGCGTAACCGCAGCGCTGCGTGGGGCAAATGAGATCGCAGTCGGCAATGTCATTGGATCCAATCTCTTTAACCTGCTGGTGGTGGCAGGTGCGAGTGCGGTGCTCTGTCCGCTTGTGGCAGACCGCACACTATTGCGTAGAGATCTGCCTTGTTCCATCTTTGCAGCGTTGCTGCTGACGGGAATGCTGCTGGACAATAGCATTACACGTCTGGAAGCTATCATTTTGCTCGTGCTTTTTGGCTGTATGCTGACTTGGCAGCTGTGCAGTGCAAAGTCATCTCCTGAAACTGGGGCAGAAGAGCATCGCTCAGGCTGGGTGCTGGCGGCTGTGATCGTGGTTGGTATCGGCTGTATTGTTGCGGGCGGTGAATTTGCAGTACGCGGTGCGACAGGACTGGCGCGCGCATTTGGTTGGAGCGAAAGCCTGATTGGACTGACAATCGTGGCAGTTGGCACGTCACTTCCCGAGCTTGTAACCTCCATTGTAGCCGCACGGCGCGGAGAAAATGAGATTGCAATGGGTAATGTGGTTGGCTCAAATCTCTTTAATCTCTTGTGTATCTTGGGTTTGTCGGCAGTACTTAACCCGATTGTGGTTGCACCGACTGCTATAATCGATGCAGCACTCTTGACAATTGTTTCTGTGCTGTTTTGGCTGGCGGCACGTCATGGCACCCTGTCCCGCAGCATGGGCTTTGCAATGGTTGTGCTGTATGTGGCATACACAGGCTACCTGATTGTTCGCTAAAAAATTCGTAAAACCGATGGAATTTACAAAAAATTCTTTTTGAACGCTCTATAATATGGTATAATATCCATCGAATAGTGCTTATGCCACTTTCTTCTGTTTAAAATAGGAGTAAAATAAGAAGTTCTGACTTTTCAGACAGCAGGGGTTTATGTTATAATAAACAGTGGCATATTCAATCGATTATCACGCCGCGCGTGTGCGGCAAGGAAATAAAGGAAGGCTTTTGAACTATGGCAGGATTACTTGAAAAAATTTTCGGTACCCACTCAAGCCATGAGCTGAAAAAGATCTATCCCATTGCGGATAAGGTCATGGCGCTCGAGGATGAGTACCGTGCGCTTTCGGAGGAGCAGCTCCGCGGTAAGACCGCAGAGTTTAAGGAGAGATATCAGAACGGTGAGAGTCTTGACAAGCTGCTGCCAGAAGCGTTTGCAACCATGCGTGAGGCGGCTGACCGTGTACTTGGCATGCGCCACTATCGCGTGCAGATTATTGGCGGTATCGTTCTGCATCAGGGACGTATCGCAGAAATGAGAACTGGTGAAGGTAAGACCCTCATGGCGACCCTGCCAGCCTACCTCAATGCACTGACTGGTAAGGGCGTACACGTTGTAACGGTCAACGACTACCTGGCAAAGCGTGACTCGGAATGGATGGGTAAGGTATATCGTTACCTTGGTCTGTCTACCGGTCTTGTCATCCATGCAGTTCCGCCGCAGGCGCGTCAGGCAATGTATCAGGCAGATATTACCTATGGTACAAACAATGAGTTTGGCTTTGACTACCTGCGTGACAACATGGCAATCTATATGGATCAGCGTGTACAGCGTGGTCATGCATTTGCTATCGTCGATGAGGTGGACTCCATTCTGATCGACGAAGCACGTACCCCACTCATCATCTCTGGTCAGGGCGAAGAGTCTACGGCACTCTATCAGTTGGCTGACCGCTTTGTAAAGACGCTTTCTGCACTGCGCGTGAAGGAAGTGGACGCAAAGGAAGAGCAGGATGATATCGACGCTGACTATATCATCGATGAAAAGGCACGTACCGCAACACTGACTCCGAAAGGACAGCAGCGTGCAGAAGAATACTTCCATGTAGATAACCTGTCTGACCCGGAGAATACCACCCTGATGCATCACATCAATCAGGCAATCAAGGCACGCGGCGTCATGCAGCGCGATGTTGACTATGTGGTACGCGATGGTCAGATCGTAATTGTTGACGAATTTACCGGACGACTGATGTTTGGTCGTCGTTATAATGAAGGTCTGCATCAGGCGATTGAGGCAAAGGAAGGTGTTAAGGTACAGAACGAGTCCAAGACACTCGCGACCATTACCTTCCAGAACTTTTTCCGTCTGTATGGAAAGCTGTCTGGTATGACTGGTACTGCACTGACCGAGGAAGAGGAGTTCCGTTCCATTTACAAGCTGGACGTGATCGAAGTTCCGACCAACCGTCCAGTCATGCGTAAGGATAACCCGGATGCCGTTTATAAGAATGAGCACGGCAAGATGCTGGCAACCATTCGCCGCATTGAGCAGTGCCACGAAAAGGGTCAGCCCATTCTTGTTGGTACGGTATCCATTGAAAAGTCCGAAGAACTGTCTGCAATGCTCAAAAAGCGCGGCATTAAGCACACGGTACTGAATGCGAAGTACCATGAGCAGGAGGCAGAGATCGTTGCACAGGCTGGTAAGCCATATGCCGTTACCATTGCAACCAACATGGCTGGTCGTGGTACCGATATTAAGCTGGGCGGCAATGATGAGCAGATGGCGATTGCAACCATGCGCAAAGAAGGCTATTCCGAAGAGCTCATCGTAGAGGCATCTGGCTATGCAGATACCGATGACGAGCAGATCATTGCAGCACGTGCACGTTACAACGAGCTGCTGGAAGAGTATGGCGCACAGGTCAAGAAGGATGCAGAAATTGTTCGTGCAGCGGGCGGTCTGTACATTCTGGGTACCGAGCGTCACGAGTCCCGTCGTATCGACAACCAGCTGCGTGGTCGTGCAGGTCGTCAGGGTGACCCGGGTGAGTCTTCCTTCTATATCTCAATGGAAGACGATCTCATGCGTCTGTTTGGCTCTGAGCGCATTCAGAGAATGATGGAAAGCATGGGTATTCCGGACGATGAGCCGATCGATCAGAAGATCTTGTCTGGCGCGATTGAAAATGCACAGAAGAAGATCGAGGGTCGTAACTTTGGTGTGCGTAAGCATGTCCTTGAGTATGACGATGTTATGAATACCCAGCGTGAAACCATTTACAGCCAGCGTCTCAAGGTACTGTCTGGTGAAGATGTAAGCAGCAATATTCTCTCCATGATCGATACCACGATCGAAAACACCGTGCATTCTGTGATTGGTGAGCATCATCTGCTGACACAGGATATGATCCAGCAGGTGCGTGAGCATTTCCTTGGCATCTTCCTTCAGAAGGAAGACTGCGTCTTTACAGATGAAGAGCTTGACGATCTGCATCCAGAAGGTCTCATCAATGAGCTGAAGGATCAGGCACACAAGGTCTACAAGGAGAAGGAAGAGGCTGTTGGCTCGAGCGTTATGCGTGAGCTGGAGCGCGTAATCCTGCTGCGCAATGTAGACTCTAAGTGGATGGAACACATTGACGCGATGACAGAACTCCGAAATGGCATTGGTCTGCGTGCATATGGTCAGCATGATCCGGTAATCGAGTACAAGCGCGAAGGCTTTGATATGTTTGACGCAATGGTAGACTCTATCCGTGAGGATACCGTTCGCATGATCTTCCTTGCGCAGGTTCGCCGGCAGGAAGAGCCCAAGCGTGAGCAGGTCGCACACGAAACCAGTGCGAGTGGTGCAGATGATGGAAGCGAAATCAAGCAGGAACCAGTACACGTAGAAAAGATCGGCAGAAATGATCCATGTCCGTGTGGAAGCGGTCTGAAATATAAGAAGTGCTGCGGAAAAGATACTCAGTAAAGAAATATTCTCATGCTAGCAATAAAATGTTGTAAATGCAACTGATAAACAGCTGAAGTTATGATATTTATCAGTTTGCAATAGAATGAGAACAAAGAAGCGAGAAATCTATGTCTGCGATTAAAATTCGTGACAATATTTATGCTGTGGGGGCACGTGATCCGGAGGTTCGTATTTTTCATGGATACGCAACTCCATTTGGTGCAACATACAACGCTTATCTGATCTTGGATGGCGATAAGCGGATTTTGGTGGATAACGTAAAGGCAGCTTTTACAGAGGAGTTCCTCCAGAATATTGAGGAGATCTGCCCAGTGGAGTCTCTGGATATCCTGATCCAGAACCATATCGAGCCAGACCACTCTGGTTCTTTCCCAGAGCTGATTAAGCGCTGCCCAAACATTGAGATCTATTGCACTGCTGGTGCGCAGAAAGGTCTCAAAGCGTATTATGGCTGGGAAGGTGCTTGCCATCTGGTGAAAGCTGGTGAGACACTGAACACAGGCGCTTACAACTTTGCGTTTATGCCAGCACCAATGGTACACTGGCCGGATTCTATGCTCACCTATCTGGCAGAAGAAAAGATTCTCTTCTCTAATGATGCATTTGGTCAGCATATTTGTGCAGATGCTATGTATGACGATGAACTGGGCGAGGAGCGTCTGTTTGAGCGTGCGATCGACTATTATGGCAATATCGTACTGCCGTTTGGTGTACAGGTTACCAAGCTGTTGGAGGCTGCATCTGCTTGGGAGATCGAGCTGATTTGCCCCTCTCATGGCGTTATGATTCGCAAGTATATCGGGGAAATAATTGGCGCTTATCTGAAGTGGGCGAAGAATGAGACTGACCCCAATAAGGTCGTTATGATCTATGATTCTATGTGGGGCTCCACTGAGGAAATGACCAAAAAGATTTGTGCAGAGTTCGAGGCGGAGGGTAAGTGTGTGCATGTACACTGCCTGCGTGACGAGCACTATTCGGCGGTTATGGGTGATATTGTGGATGCGCACACCATTTGTGTTGGTGCGTCTACACGCAACAATACGCTGATGCCGACAGTTGCAGCATTTATGGCTTACCAAAAGTGCCGTAAAGCCCCTGCCTTTAGGCATGGGGATATAAGGCACACA
>JAHHRJ010000069.1 GCA_020025885.1 Butyricicoccus sp.
CTAGGGGGACTGGGTTCCCCTGGAAAGGCTGTCAAAGTTCTTTGACAGCCTCAAGAAGCCTCGCACATTTGTGCGAGGCTTCTCTATATTAAATCTTACTTGCCAGCCTTTGCAGCACGGATTGCTTCGATCATCATCGGAACAACCTTGAACAGGTCGCCGCAGATGCCGTAATCAGCAACGTCAAAGATTGGAGCGGTATCGCTCTTATTTACAGCAACGATGCACTCAGAATCCTGCATACCAGCCTTATGCTGAATCGCACCAGAGATACCCAGAGCAATGTACAGCTTCGGATGTACAGTCTTACCGGTCTGACCAACCTGATGGTCAACGGTCAGCCAGCCTGCATCCGTTGCAGCACGGGAGCCGCCCAGAACGCCGCCATTGAACTCAGCAGCGAGTTCCTTCGCCAGCTTGATGCCCTCTTCCACGTTCTTGGAGATACCACGACCAACAGATATGATTACTTCAGCACCGGTCAGGTCAACGAGTTCCTTCGCTTCCTTAACGATCTCCATGACCTTGGTCTTAATGTCTGCCTCAGACAGCTGAACAGCCAACTTTTCAACCTGAACAGCGTTAGCCTTCGCCTCATCGTACTCACCCTTCTTCATAACGCCCGGACGAACAGTTGCCATCTGCGGGCGGAAACGTGGGCAAATGATGGTAGCCATCAGGTGACCACCGAATGCCGGACGGGTCATCTTCAGGTTGCGGTCATCCTTCTTGATGTTTGCATACTGTGCATCCGGCAGAGTGGAGTTCTCCTTAAGGAATGCAATATACTTCTCAACATCAACATCCAGATGTGTGCTGTCAGCAGTCAGACCAGTGTGCAGACGCGCTGCGCAGCGAGGACCCAAATCACGACCAATGTTGGTTGCAGCCATCAGAAAAATCTCTGGCTTCTTCTCCATGACAACGTCACAGATTACCTTTGCATAAGCATCGGTGGTGTAGGTCTTCAGGTTCGGATCTTCGCAAACATATACCTTGTCTGCGCCATAAGCACCGATTTCCTTTGCCATGCCGGAAACGTCATCGCCCAGCAGCAGACCGCACAGCTCTACACCCATGTCGTCTGCCAGCTTGCGACCCTCGGAGATCAGCTCCAGTACGGTCGGCTGGAGTTCGCCCTGACGCTGCTCACAGAATACCCATACGCCGGAGAAATCAGCCAGATTTGTATTGTTAAATTCAGCCATTATAAGAGTCCCCTTTCAATTAGATGATGTGCTTCTTCAGCAGCTCAGCAGCCAGCTCAGCAGCAGTGTTTTTGTCTGCGCCTTCCAGCATACGTCCCTGACCCTTCTGCGGAGGTGTGAAGGACTTGAATACGTTTGTCGGAGAACCCTTCAGACCAATGGTGTCAACCTCGATCAGCGGATCATCCTTCAAAGTGTTATAATCATAAAGCTCAACTGGCTTCTGGTAGCAGTCAAAGATACCGCCAACAGACATGTAGCGAGGCTCATTGAGTTCCTTGATGCAGGTAACGAGGCACGGGGTTGGTGCTTCGATGGTCATGTAACCGTCTTCCAGCATACGCTTAACGGTAACCTTATTGCCCTCGATCTTGATGTCAGCTGCATAGGAGATCTGCGGAATATCCAGCTTCTCAGCGATCTGAGAGCCTACCTGTGCAGTGTCACCATCAATTGCCTGACGGCCGCAGAATACGATGTCGCCTTCGCCAACGCCAATCTTCTTCACAGTAGCAGCAAGGATCTGGGAAGTTGCAAAGGTATCAGAACCACCAAATTCACGAGAGGAAACCAGAACACCGCGGTCTGCGCCCATTGCGAGCAGCTCACGCAGCATGCCTTCTGCCGGTGGAGGACCCATGGTTACAACAACGACTTCACAGCCAGTAGTATCCTTGAGTGCCAGTGCAGCCTCAACTGCATTCTTGTCATCTGGATTGATGATGGTAGCCATAGAAGCACGGTTCAGAGTGCCGTCCGGATTGACAGCAACCTTACCGGAAGTATCGGGAACCTGCTTTACGCAAACGATAGCTTTCATAATTGAGTTACTCCTCCCTTAATTTATCTGCCAATAACCTGACCGGAAATGACCATACGCTGTACCTGAGAAGTGCCCTCATAGATTTCAGTAATCTTAGCGTCACGCATCATGCGCTCAACTGGGTACTCACGAGTATAGCCATAGCCGCCGAAGATCTGTACACACTGGGTGGTAACCTTCATGGAAACTTCTGCTGCGAACAGCTTTGCCATTGCAGCTTCCTTGGTGTATGGAATGCCATGATCCTTGTTAAATGCAGCGCGGCGAACGAGCAGACGAGCAGCCTCAATTTCAGTTGCCATATCTGCAACCATCCACTGCAATCCCTGCTTTGTAGAGAGGGGCTTACCAAACTGTACGCGCTCCTTCATGTAAGCAACAGCCTTGTCGAGTGCACCCTGTGCAATACCGAGTGCCTGTGCAGCGATACCGATACGACCGCCGTCGAGGGTGGTCATAGCGATCTTAAAGCCGCCGTTCTCCTTGCCGAGCAGACGGTCCGCAGACAGACGCATATCCTCGAAGATCAGCTCGCCAGTCTGGGAGCCGCGGATACCCATCTTATGCTCGATCTTACCAATGGAGAAGCCAGGGTCGTTCTTATCTACGATAAATGCAGAGATACCCTTGTTGCCCTTGGCCTTGTCGGTCATAGCAAAGATCACGTATGTATCTGCGCAGCCTGCGCCAGTGATAAATACTTTAGAACCATTGATGATGTAAGAACCATCTTCCTGCTTTTCAGCGATGGTCTGCTGTGCAGCAGAGTCAGTACCAGCGTTTGGCTCAGTCAGACCGAAAGCGCCAACCTTCTGACCAGAAATCAGAGGACGCAGGAACTTTTCCTTCTGCTCCGGAGTACCGTACTGGAAAATCGGCCAGCAGCACAGAGTTGCGTGAGAGGACAGAATGCAGCCAGTTGTGCCACAGAACTTAGATGCCTCTTCGATTGCGATTGTATAGCAAATGTTGTCACCGCCAGAACCACCGAGTTCCTTCGGGAACTGAATACCGAGCATGCCGTACTTCTGCAGCTTGCGAACGGTCTCCCAAGGGTAGCGCTCCTCTGCGTCGATCTCAGCCGCGAGGGGCTCGATCTCGTTTACCGCGAACTCGCGGCAGAGCTTCTGCATCATTTCCTGCTCTTTTGTAAGCCTAAAATCCATGCTATGAAACCTCCCAAATAAATTTTCAAAATAAGTTTATCAGAGACCATACCGACGCGCTATGTTCTCGCGTGTTATCAAGCCGGACAACTGACGCACACAAAACGTACCCGAGCAGGGGTTGCAGTATGGTTTTTTGGGGGTGCGTCCGTGACGCACATCTATACTCATTATACAACAACGCAAAAGATTGTCAAGAATTTAACGCGCTTTTTTTTGTATAAAATTTGCATATTTTCATCAAATTTTTCCGATGATTTTTTGCAACTTTTAAGATATTCACACTTTTTTTGGATATAGATATCATTTTTCTTGTATTTTTTTGTGCTCGTGCACACACATTGGCAATGTAAGCGAAAATACGATCCCCTGAGTCACATTTTGAACGCCGCACGTCCCGCCTAGGAGCGCCGCAGAAGCACGCACAATGGACAGCCCCACACCAGTTCCGCCGGAGGCACGAGAACGCGCTTTATCCGTGCGATAAAACTTTTCCCACAACAATGGCAATTCCGCTTCCGGAACCCCTTCCCCCTCATTGAACACGGTGATCTTAGCGCCTTTGTTTGGGATCTGCTCCACATGCAGTTCGATACGCCCGCCATCTGGGGTATATCGAATGGCGTTTGTCATATAGTTCATCACGATCTGATCGATCAATCTGCCGTCACTCTCAACGACTGCATCTCCTGTGCAGACAACCGAAAGATCATGCCCAGCCCGTAAAACAGTCGTCTTCTCTACCGCTGCACGCAGACAATCTCCCAGTGACACCCGCTCACAAGACAAAGTCTCTCGCCCAAGTTCCAATTTAGATAAGCTCAAAAGCTGTGTGACCATTGTATTCATGCGCCCAGCTTCCTCTGCAATGGTATTGCAATAGAAATCTCTGTCCTCTGGAGACTCTGCGATCCCTGCGGTCAAGCCCTCTGCATATCCTTGAATGAGTGCAATCGGTGTCTTAAGCTCATGCGATACATTTACAATAAACTCCCGCCGCATCGCGTCGATACGCTCTTTTTCCTCTACTTCATAGGCAAGCTGTTCATTGGAAGCACGCAGTCCATCGATCGCTTCGCGCAGATGGTCAGATAATAGATTGAGCGATTGTCCAAGCTGTCCAATCTCATCCATGCGATCTCCCTCATACTTTTGAGAAAAATCTAAATGTGCCATGGATTGTGCAATATTTCCCATTTTGATCAAAGGGCGTGTGAAATGAGAAGCAAGCACTGCACCCAATATCAGGCAGATAAGCAGCGTAACCGATCCTGTAATCAGCAAGAACGTGAAGTTGAACATAGAGTTCTGCTCCATAAAGGCAAAGGGAATGCGCTCTACGAGATATCCTTCTCCCAAACGTCCGACCAGACAGAGAAAGTTCTCCCGCAGATCATTCATTTGCACGACCACAAAATCCACTCCGCCAGCCTTGATCTTGTTCTGATCGGCGGTTCGCAGTGCAGAATTTACCAGCTGAGCGGTTTTCCAATTTGCAAAAAAATTGGGACTATTTTCATTGCGTGCCGCGTCAGAGTCATAGAGCATAGCGCCACCTGCATCTAAAATACTCATGCGCACACTATCACTGTTTTCGATTCGAAAAAGCGTCTCAAACAGCATCTCATTGTTGCCCGAATCGTAGCTCTGGCAAATCCGGTCATAGATTTCTGTCAAAGAGTTTTGACGCTGCGCCATATAATAATGATCATAAAAAAATATATTGAGGCAACTGATCACTGTGATAAACACAAGTGCAACTGCGGCGATGGCAGCAAAAAATTTCAGCCGAATGGAGCATAGTTTGTGAAAGTGTTTTCTCATAGGTTTCTCCGTTCTGTAAGGTCCGTATAACATAAAAAGAGGACGGCTGTGCCGTCCTCCTAGGACTCAGAGGCGCACCTCTGAATATTTCAAATTACTGCATATCCTTCTCTGCTTCTTCGATTGCTTCGAGAGCAGTCTTCTCACCATATGCGATAGCGAGCAGGCTCGGAACGTAGCGATCAAACATGCTGAAACCAATGTAGGTCAAGCGACGGATCACATCCAGACTTGGCATGGTGTCCTCGTCAGTTACGCCAGTTGTCTTATAGCGAACCTCACCATCTTCCATGTCCATCTCAAAGTTACCAACATGCAGACCGTAGTTTGCACGGGTCAGGAACTCAGAAATCTCTGCACGCTTGTCCTCATTGATCTTCATCGGCAAGTAGGTCAAGAACAGCATGGTGTTTGGGTTTTCCTTATATGCCATGAAGCGAACTTCCTTCATTGCGTCGGTATCCATAGAGAAACGAATGCGGTTGTTCTCTTCCTCGAGCGCAAAATTGAGTCCCATATCATCCTTATAGTATTTTGCGATTTTCTTCAGATCAAAAGCCATTGTTTTGTCCCTCACTTTTTTAATTATGGTTTCGTAATAAATTCATATGCTTGCTTTGCACTCTTTCCACCATAGAGGATGGATAAAATACCCGAAGCATATTTATCAAGCATGCTGTTGCCCAGATAGAGCAACCGGCAGAATGCTTCCTGATCCAGATCCGTTGTACGGCTGACCGTTCCAACGATCTTATAATTGAGATCTCCCTCATCTAGGTCCAGTTCAAATCCACCAAGCACCACACCATAGTTTACCCGTGTGATAAACTCACAAACCTCTATGCGGTACGCGGGTGGGATATTGATGGGCATACGAGAGAGAAACAGCACCGTTCGGCTGTTTAAAATAGTAATATCCAGTGATACATTTGACAGCTGTTTGGTCTGAAATACGACCAAAATACGATCTGGGTCGGTATCATCCAAATGATATTCCAGCTCTTCTTGTTCTAAATAATCTTCCAAGATTTTACGGGACAGCATATATATCACCTCTGTTTGGGATATAGTAAGAGTGTACCACAATATAAGAAAAAAGTAAACTCATTTGCATGACTGTTTATTTTTCCATCTCAAAGCGATAGCCATATCCGCGTACTGTTCCAATCAGGCTGCCGCAGGGTCCGAGCTTGGCACGCAGCTTTTTAATATGCGTATCCACCGTGCGCAGATCTCCAAAATAATCGTAGCCCCAAACAGCATTCAAGATCGCCTCGCGTGATAATGCAATACGTGGATTATTCTTAAAATAGACCAGTAGTTCATATTCTTTGGGGGTCAATTCCACATTCTGTCCTTCGACCATCACCATACGACGGCGTTCATCTACGGTCAGTGCCCCAAAGGTATCTGCTTCTTTCTCTGCCGCGCCCGCACGTTTGAGCAGTGTTTTCACACGTGCAGCAAGCACCAAAGGAGAGAAGGGCTTTGCGACATAATCATCTGCGCCTGCTTCCAGTCCATAGAGTTCATCCGTGTCCTCGGCGCGTGCAGTCAGCATCATAACAGGCAGTGGTGCACCCTGATCGCTTGCGCGAATGGCAGACAGCACACCAAACCCATCCATGCGCGGCATCATAACATCCAAGATCACGAGTCCAAGCTCAGCGCGATGCGCTTCCACAAGCTCCAGTGCAGCAACGCCATCTTCCGCTTCTAAGATCGTGTGTCCGTCTCGGCGCAAAAAGTCTGCAACCAAACGGCGAATACGTGCCTCATCATCAGCAATGAGAACCAAAGCCATACAAAGGTCTCCTTCCAGATCATCCTTTTATAGTATACCTGATTATAGCGTAAGTTTTTGAATTTTTCGTGAAAAAATAAAAAAATTTTTTTGAATGAGCATCTATAAAGGCATGCCGCTTTTCCGGCATTCCTTTATAGATGTGTTTCTTCTCTGCGTTCCCAGAATTTTGCTTTTGTGCTTTCCTGTAAATCTTACTCCTTTTGGAGCAGATGATAAATCGCTTTCGCAACACCATCTTCCTCATTGGTTGCTGTGATATAGCGTGCGACTGCCTTGACTGCATCGCTTGCATTGCTCATCGCAACGGGCATACCAACAACATGCAGCATTTCAAGATCATTTTCACTGTCTCCAATTGCAATACAACGCTCCAAGGAAATACCATACTGCTCACACAGTTTTCCAAGTGCACGTCCCTTATCTGCGATCGGAGAAATCACCTCAATGTTATCATTACCGGAGCTCATGACACGAACCCCCGGAATCTGCCCAATCTGTTCCCGCGCATGCTGCAACATTGCCTTGTCATTGGAACGGCAGAACATTTTATCAATGGACACCTTTGTATTAGCAATGTATTCCGCAACAGAGGGTACTACCTTTTTGCTGGTATGATATCCCTCGTTGGTCTTATAGCTGGAAAAATACATTTCATCATAAGGCGTAATGAGCATATCTTCTCCAGCATAGATCATAGAAACCATGCCAACACGCTCAACAACAGCAGCTGCACGGACAGCAGGCTCCCACGGAATGGAAATTCGCATACTGTATGCATCTTGTGCCATAGAAAACAGAGTTGCACCGCCAGCGGTCACCAAATCATCGTCTATTCCAAGGATTCGCGCAAACTCTGCTGCCTCACTCGCAATTCGTCCGGTTGAAAGTACCACACGCACACCCTGTTCGCGTGCCCATGCAACTGCCTCTTTGACAGCCGGTGTGATGGTATTTTTCCGATTGAGTGTTGTACCGTCCAAATCAAGTGCAATGAGATCATATTTCATAGAGACTTTCCGTCCTTCATTCAGTATTCCAAACATAGCATAAATCATTTTTGACACTCCCCATGTCTAAAGACAGGGGATTCTCAGTTCGCTGACCGTAGCCTGCACCGTGCGAGGTCTTACATGGTCTCCCTGAGCGTATTGGTTCGGGTGTGTCCCACCCTACCATATTTACATCTACGCCAGTTGACGCAGTCCTTCATTTAAGGCAACACCGCACAATGTCATCTGCGGCGCTTTACGAAAATTTCGCGCCATAAATTCGTTGTGAATCCTTGAAATCCACCAAGGATTCC